>JAAZED010000309.1 GCA_012512465.1 Oxalobacter sp.
ACCAGCAGGAGAAACCGTAAAATCCGCTGAAACGCCACCAGTACCGGCCCCGACAAAAGCCGGGGAAAACGGCTAGAGCGTGTTGCAGCAAAAAAAGAAAAAATATCGCGATAATTTGTGCATTCTCATTTTTTCATCGCGAAAAACACGTAGCATCCGTACGTGTATGCCGTATTTGCAACAAATTTCACTTCTTTTATGTATTCAACAGGCAAACAGCATACATTTTTAGGCAAATTCGATGTATCATCTGAATAGTTAAGCACAGCCGCATGATATTAAACAACATTCATACAAGGCTATCCGGCAGGGCCGGTACCAGTCGGCAAGGCGGTGCCTCTTTGAAACGGACAGGGATTTTTCCTGTCCGGCGCGTTTCCTTCTCATTCCGAGGAAATCATGGCAAATAATATTATCAATACCAGCGATGCGTCATTTGAAGCAGACGTGTTAAAATCCGACAAACCTGTTCTGGTTGACTTTTGGGCTGCCTGGTGTGGCCCGTGCAAGATGATTGCGCCGATCCTGGATGAAGTCGCTGCAGAATACGGTGGAAAAATCACGGTAGCCAAAATGGATGTCGACAAGGATCAGCAAATTGCATCCAAATTTGGTGTCAGAGGCATCCCCACCCTGATTCTTTTCAAAAACGGACAACTGGCCGCACAGAAAGTCGGTGCGCTTTCCAAAGGACAATTAAAAGAATTTATCGACAGTAATCTGTAAGAAGCCGGCGGCACACATCGTGCCGCCACTCCCTTGACGGGTTCATCATCTGGCCGTACGGCCTCCCACAGACAACCTTACCTGTTATTCACACCTTGTTTATACACACCAGATCCTGGTGACACGCTTTTTATTAACGACATTATGCATCTATCTGAACTCAAGTCCCTCCATGTTTCCCAACTGGTCGACATGGCCAGCAGCCTCGAAATCGACAACGCCGCCCGTATGCGCAAACAGGAACTCATGTTTGCCATCATGAAAAAACGGGCCAAGGCAGGCGAACAGGTCTATGGAGACGGCGCCCTGGAAGTCCTGCCGGACGGCTTCGGCTTTCTCCGTTCCCCTGACGCCAGTTACATGGCTTCCACCGACGATATTTATATCTCTCCTTCCCAGATCCGCCGCTTTAATCTTCATACCGGAGACTCTATCGAAGGCGAAGTCAGAACCCCAAAAGATGGGGAACGCTACTTTGCCCTGGTGAAAGTGGACAAGGTCAATGGCGCGCCGCCGGAAGCCTCCAAAAACAAGATTCTCTTTGAAAACCTGACACCGCTGCACCCGGATGAACCGCTTCATCTCGAAAGAGAGATGCATGCCAATGAAAATATCACCGGCCGGATCATCGACATGATTGCACCGATCGGCAAAGGCCAGCGCGGCCTGCTGGTGGCTTCTCCCAAATCGGGGAAAACCGTCATGCTGCAGCACCTGGCGCATGCCATCACGGATAACCACCCCGAAGTCATCCTCTTTGTTCTCCTGATTGATGAGCGCCCGGAAGAAGTGACAGAAATGCAGCGTTCAGTTCGCGGCGAAGTGGTCGCATCCACCTTTGACGAACCGGCAACCCGCCATGTCCAGGTAGCGGAAATGGTGCTTGAAAAAGCCAAGCGGTTGGTTGAGATGAAAAAAGATGTGGTGATCCTTTTAGACTCCATCACCCGTTTAGCCCGTGCATACAATACGGTTGCGCCGGCATCAGGCAAGGTACTGACCGGTGGTGTGGATGCCAACGCCCTGCAGCGTCCCAAACGTTTCTTTGGCGCGGCACGCAATATTGAAGAGGGCGGCTCACTGACCATCATCGCCACGGCACTTGTTGAAACCGGCAGCCGCATGGACGATGTGATTTATGAAGAATTCAAGGGCACCGGCAATATGGAGGTTCACCTGGAAAGGCGGCTGGCTGAAAAACGCGTCTACCCCTCCATCAATCTCAACAAATCCGGTACCCGCCGCGAAGAGCTGCTCATCAAGCCGGAAATCCTCCAGAAGATCTGGATTTTAAGAAAGCTGCTCTACGATATGGATGAAATCGAGGCGATGGAGTTCATTCTCGACAAAATGCGTTCCACTAAAACCAACGCAGACTTCTTTGACATGATGCGGCGCGGCGGATAATATTGCCTGGATTACCACTTTTTGGCACACTTACGGCCGGCTAAGCTTTAGCCGGCCGTGATGATATTTTCAGGAATGGAAATACCGTTCCTGAAAATAATCACATAATTCTTTGTTGCTTAAACGCAACACTTGGCAAAAAAATACGTTATCCTTACCGGATACGTAAAACTGGCAAACCGGAAAAACCATTAATCAGGCCTTGGCCTGCCGCTTTTAAAAGCATATGTCCGTAATCGAGCATCATATTCTGAATAAACTGTCAGCAACCCGCCTGCCCACTATCTCGCAGGTCCTGGTCAAGCTGCTTTCCCTGTGTCAGGATGACCGCGCCAGTATTACCGAACTTGCCAAACTGATCTGGCAGGAGCCCACCATGGCGCAAAAAATACTGAGTGTAGCCAACAGCTCAGCTTACATTCATACCGGCCCCCATGTCAGGCTGGAAACCGGCCTGATCGCCATGGGCACCGACATGGTTCGCATGCTCGTCATCAACGAATCCATTTTCCAGAATTTCCGCGGCCTTTCCCGTAATGTCCGTCTCGATCTTCGCGCCTTCTGGCATCATTCGTTGACAACCGCCATGATTGCCTACAATGCAGCGAAACACATGGGATACGACCATGATGACAATGCCTATCTGGCAGGCCTTATGCATGATATCGGCCGGCTGGCGCTCATGACAGTCGCCCCGGAAAAATATGCCTCGCTTTTTTACCGGCGGGATGACGAAGCCCTGTGCATCCAGGAATCGCACTCACTCGGGCTGACTCACGCCATGGCTGGCGCCTGGCTGGTTCGTTACTGGAAGCTGGATCCCGCCATTGCAGAAAGTATTGAGCTTCATCATGAGCCCTTTGACCGGATCACCGATGCGCCCACCCTGGTACGTGTTGTTCATCTGGCAAACCAGCTCGCCTATTGTGATGAAGAAAACCCCATGATTGAAACGCTGGCAGCACGCTATGGGCTGGAATTGTCCACCGCACTGGAAATCATGAGTAATGTCCGCGAACACGTCCAGAAATCCGCTGACTATCTTGGCATTGATATTTCCGACATTGAACCGGTTCCGGAAGAGCCGGCAAGCCTGCCCCCGCCGGCAAATCAGGCAGACATGAACCAGGAAATCCTGAGCCTGTTGAATTCCGCAGAATTCGGCCGTTTCTTCATCCGGCAGACATCGCAGACACATCTGCAAAATGCCGCTATTCTCGCAGCCTGCAATATCCTCAAGCTGAACCATGCCCTGCTCTTCTGGCACAGCCCGGCTGAAGACAAATATTCTTGCGTGGCAACGGATACCCCGTCACATAAACTGCTGGGCATCAGCGTGCCGGCACACGACAGCAGCGTCCTGCGCGAAACAGCAACCAACCGCCAACCTGCCTTTATCTCATCGATTGATGAACTGACCATGGCCGCTGAAAAAAATCTGGCCCTTTTGATCGGCGATACCCATTGGGTCATGATTCCCGTTTCGGATGCCAGCCGCTCACTCGGCGTGCTTTTCGGCAGCCTGAGCCACGAACAACTGGATACACTCAAACAGCAGAAGTGGCTGATCAAAAACTTTGTGGAACAATTCATTCTTGCCTGGCATCGCCTGCAGGAAACGAAAAAGCACATTCAGCAGGAAGTCATGCTGGTGGAGGAAAAATACCGGCATCTCTCACGGGCCTCATCCAGAGAAGCGGACAGCCCGGTTGCCATTGTCAGAAACTATCTGCATGTGCTGAACCAGAAACTGGAAAAGCAGGGCTCCCAGCAGAATGCCACAACGGTTTTAAAAGAAGAGATCACCCGTCTTGAACAGATTATCCAT
>JAAZED010000310.1 GCA_012512465.1 Oxalobacter sp.
AACGGATCTTTTTTGTTTTACCGGTGCTTTTGCTGTCGGCATGTGCAACAGTTAGTGATGGCACGACCGAAAATGCAGGAATGTCTTCTGCTTCCGGTCCGGTCGTTGACCAGCGTGATAATGGACAAACAGCTTCTGCTCCCAATGAGACACTGCAGGTAACAGATGCTGAACCTGCCGCTGCAGTAAAAGGGGACGGGGTACCCTCGGTTCATCTCGACAGTGATCTGCTGTACGAGATACTGATGGCGGACTTTGCCTATTCGCGGGGTGATTACCGGCTGGCGTATGAAGGGATGATGGATGCGGCGAAAAAAACGCAGGATCCCCGGCTGGCAAAACGGGCAGCAGAAGTTGCAGTGAGAGAGAAAAATCCTCACGAAGCACTGGATGCGGTGCGGTTGTGGCATAAGCTGGCGCCGGATTCTGCCGAAGCGGAAAAATACCTGATCGGTTTTCTGATTATTGAAGACCGTCTTGATGAGTTGCAGTCACTTCTGTCGCGGTCACTGGCAAAGGCAGCGCCTGCTGATCGTGGCGCCCTGATGTATCAGTATCAGCAGTTCCTCACCAGCAGCAAGGATAAAACCAGGGCTTTCAAGACGATGGAGAAAGTGGTCGAGCCTTATCTGGACGTGCCCGAAGCGCATATTGCCCTTTCCCAGATGGCGTTTACCAACAAGGACAATGCGCGGGCAGAAGTGGAAGCGCGTGAGGCGTTACGATTAAAACCTGATTCGGAACTGGCGGTTCTCACCCTGGCGCAGGCGGAAGCGGACCCGATTCGTTCTATCCAGACATTGACTGAGTTTTTAAAAAAATATCCGGATTCCCGCGAAGTCCGTATTTCAAATGGGCGGATGCTGATTGCACAGAAAGAGTATGACAGGGCAAGGCGTGAATTTGAACATGTGCTGCTTACCCAGCCTGATGATCTTCTCACCCTGTATTCTCTTGGTTTGCTTTCCATTCAGCAGAATGATTATCCCAACGCGGAAAAATACCTGAAGCGCTATCTGGATGAGGCAAAAAAAGCCAAAAAACCGGAATCGGAGTCTTATCAGACCATTTTTCTCCTGGCGCAGCTGGCAGAAGAGCAGAAAAATTACAAGGCTGCCCTGGAGTGGACCAACCGGATTTCCGAGGATGCTGATAGTGAAGCCTGGATGCTGGCTCAGATCAAAAGAGCACAGATACTGGTTAAACAGGGAAAAATCCGGGAGGCGAAAAATGCGCTGTCTGCTTTACGTCATGAATACCCGGCAGAAGAAGAGCGCCTGGTCCTGGCCGAGGCCCAGATTCTCCGGTCGGCCAATCTGAACCGGGATGCGTATGCGCTTTTGAAGACCAGTGTTGAAAAAACGCCATCCAATATCAATCTGCTTTACGATTTTTCGCTGGCTGCGGAGAAAATCGGGCGTTATGATGAAATGGAGTCTGCCTTAAGGCGTATCCTCGAAATTGATCCCAATAACCAGCTGGCATACAACGCCCTGGGGTATTCGCTGGCTGATCGCAATATCCGACTGGATGAAGCCTATGTTCTGATTGCCAAGGCACTGGCACTGGCACCGGATGATCCATATATTACAGACAGCATGGGGTGGATCCTTTTCAGGCAGGGCAAACTCAAGGAGGCTGAGTTGATGCTGCGCCGGGCTTATGAACTCTTGCCGGAAGCGGAAGTCATGGCGCATCTGGGCGAAGTGCTCTGGCTGTCTGGCCAGCAGGAAGAAGCTCGGGCTTTTTTTGCTGAAGCCGAGAAAAAGGATCCGAAAAATGAGGTGCTGATTGAGACCATCAAACGGCTTGGTCTTCGCCGGCAATAAGACAGGGATATCTGCATGACGACTGTATCGCTGATTGCCGCGATGGCGGAAAACCGGGTTATCGGCAAGGACAACCAGATGCCCTGGCATATTCCCGGTGAACTGAAAATCTTCAAGGAATATACCACGGGCAAGATCCTCATTATGGGTAGAAAAACGCATGAATCAATCGGTCGTGTCCTGCCCGACAGGACAACCATCATTGTGACCCGGCAAGAGGATTATGTGGTGCCGGGCGCACATGTTGTTCACAGTCTGGATGACGCGCTCAAACTGGCGAAAACGCTGGGTGGGGAAATCATGATCGGTGGTGGGGGAGAGCTTTTTGCCCAGACCCTGGATAGGGCGGATTTTATGTATCTCTCCATTATCCACGCAACCTTTGAGGGGGAGGCTTATTTCCCCGAATGGGCACCTGAAGCCTTTCGTGAAGTATCCCGAAAAGAGGTGGATGCCTCCATTCCCTACTCGTTTGTTGTTTACGAACGCGCGCGTTAAGAAAAACCCGCAAAAAAGCCAGTCTCATCAGACTGGCTTTTTTGCGGGTGAACCGGGCTATCGTTTCACCGTCAGGCTGTTTTTCACGCCTTTTACCCCTTCTACTCGCTGTGCCACCTGGCCG
>JAAZED010000311.1 GCA_012512465.1 Oxalobacter sp.
CCTGCCGCTGGAACTACACCGTGCACAATGCCGAAGAAAACGAGGAGGGCGATGTGCTGCCTGTCTCCATGGCGCAGATCATGGATGAGGCCAGCACCTCCTTTCCCGCGCTGGGAGAAGGGCCGCGACATCCGCTGGCAGACAGGGTCTACCTCATCGAGGAAGGCAAAAGGGCCGGACAGCTCATGCCTGTTATCGAGGACGAACACGGCACCTATATCCTCAATTCCAAAGACCTGCGTGCCGTTGAGCATATCGAGCGGCTGGTCAGAATCGGGGTGAACTCCTTAAAGATCGAAGGCCGCACCAAATCCATCTACTACGTCGCCCGCACGGCACAGGTCTACCGCAAGGCCATTGACGACGCCGTTGCCGGACGCCCCTTTGACACCAGCCTCTTTGGCGCCTTGCAGGGGCTGGCAAACCGCGGCTATACCGATGGCTTTTACAAGCGCCACCACACGCAGGAATACCAGAACTACCTCACCGGCGCTTCCGAACTGCACAACAGCCACTATGTAGGCGACGTGGAAAACGTGGAAAACGGTTGGGCCACCGTTACCGTCAAAAACCGCTTTTCCATCGGAGACAAAATCGAAGTGCTCCATCCGGGCGGTAATGCACTGGTGACACTCGAAAAAATGACGGATGTCGAAGGTGCGCCGCTGACCGTGGCACCCGGCAGCGGACATATCGTCAAAATTCCTCTTGAACCGCAGTGGGATAAGGCGCTCCTTGCCCGGCTGCTTTAAAAAAGAAAAACCACCCGACATGCGACAGATCGTACTGGATACCGAAACCACCGGGCTTTCCCACAGCGAAGGCGACCGCATCATCGAGATCGGCGCCATCGAGCTCAAAAGCCGCCAGATGACCCAAAACAATTTTCACCACTACATCAACCCCGAGCGCGATTCCCACCCGGACGCGCTGGCAGTGCACGGCCTGACCACCGAATTTTTAAGGGACAAGCCCAAATTTGCCGAGATAGCCCAGGCCTTTTGCGATTACATCCGCGGGGCAGAACTCATCATCCACAATGCGCCCTTTGACGTCGGCTTTCTCAATGCCGAGCTTGCCCGGCTCAACCTGCCAAAAGTGCACGAGCTGGCGACCAATATCATCGATACACTTGCCATGGCGCGGGAAAATTTTCCCGGCAGGCGTAACTCTCTTGACGCCCTGTGCGAGCGCTATGAGATCGACAACACGCACCGCGACCTTCATGGTGCCCTGATCGATTCGGCGCTCCTGTCAGACGTGTATCTCACCATGACGCGCGGACAGGAGTCGCTGGGCATTGACCTGGCTTCCCAGATGGATGAATTTGACAGGAACGACCCGGCCTTTGCCCTTTCGGATGTCATCGTCAGGAAAGCCACCCCCGAAGAAGCCGCCGCACACGAAGCCTACCTCGACGATGTCGGCAAAAAACTCAAGGAACCCGTCGTCTGGCGGCGGCAGGAAACCACCTGAAACCCTTATTGGATTTTCCCCCTGAACGCGCGGATGCTCTTCTTTTGTGAGAGCCAGTATCCATGAGCCTTACAGGCTGCTCGTGACAAACATTTGACAAACAGCCTCCTACCCCCTTGACAGCGTGTATAACAGAAGGAGCCAAACGGCATGGCAAAAAAGCATGCCGTCCTGCTTAACCCTCATGGCCTGATGCGCCATAACTCCTCTGGAAAAACACAATGGGAAAAGAAAATGAAAACGATCATCTGTACGGGCTGCCGGTCCAGAAAAACGACGACTGGCGCATAACCGACAGTTGGGACGACCACAGCGCCACGTTGCAAAGCCAGCCACTTTATACCCCGGCACCTGCCGCACCGTACAAAGCAGATGCCGCTGCATGGCAAAACATCCATCAACAGCAACGCGACAGCGAAAAACAGGCACGCCAAAACCAGAACGCCTTTTTCGGCGTCCCACGCCCCCACGAAACAGAAGCCGCCGCCGCGCCCTACAAAGCACCCCCGGACAGCGACAAACTCACCTGGGGCTGGAGCGGCAGGCAAATGCAAAAAATTGCCAGCGGTCAGGACAGCACAGGATTCAACGCCGCCCTTGCTGGCATGCAACAACTCGAAGCCGACAACCGGCGTCTCAGCAATACCCATCAGCCGAAAGATATCACGTCATTCAGGGCCATACCCCAGACAAAAATAGAGACATACCCTGCGGGAACAAACGAGGAGGCACGCTCATCCCTGCCGCGCATGGCCGATCTGATACCTGAGACGTATGACAGCGAAGCCCTGAGATACAGCGCGTTCTCAGCGCCGGATCAGACACCTTACCGCGCGATGGGTCAACTGATGCAGCCTGCCAGCGATAAGTTCAGAACAGACGTCGTAGAACCCATAGGCAGACAAATCGTTAGCGCAATCCGAAACAAACAGCCAGTGAACCCGGCCGAACAGGACCTCGTCAACATCGCTGGCAAGTTCACCGAATCCGCTAAAAATACCTACACCAGGGAAAACCTCATCAATGCCGCCGATGCCATCCACCAGGGAGAAACCAGGCATAACGAGGCGGCCTACCGCCACCCGCCAAGGTCTGATGATGTGCTGCCCAGCTTGCATGCAGCAGATACATGGAGCGTGGAAGAAACCATGGCCAATCCGGACAGCAATACCACAAAAGGCTTTGAAAACAGCCTGAGAGGCATTAACCTCTCCTTACAGGAAGTCCGCCTCATGGGCAACAAACTCATTGATCCCGACGGCAGACACCTTGATACCAAAGGCCTGCAGCAATGGGTAGACCAGGAAAACGCCTGGCTCAACAACAACAAAGTCATCGAACTCATTGACTTCAGAAAACTCGACTGGCGAAAAGACCCGGAAAAATTCATTGAGCTGGGCGGTAAATACTTTCGCGAATCCCTCCTGAGCACCCACCTTTTCGGCTATGCAGTTGATGTGATCAAGGGACAGGGCGTGGCAGGCGTTGGCGAATTTTTCGGCACCGTAGCCGGAATAGCCAGGTTTTACAACAAGACAGACGAACTGATGGGATCGATCCTGGCTGGAGGAGCGCTCGCCTCAGCAGACATCTGCTGGGACAGGGTGGTGGACGGGCTCTCCCACCATCTTCCTCCTCTGTCAAGGCAGGCGCTGCTCTTTGCCAACAGTGTCATGAGCGAAGAGGTGAAAGCGCGGGCCTTTGAGTGGATGAAAGCGAAGTTCCTTAAAGATCGTAAAAGCAATGAATATCAAGTTCAAAGCAAAACTTCACGGATTTCAGGAAAAGGTGTTAATGAAACAGGCCAAAGAAGCGATGTACCTGATTTGCGTGAAAGTGAGCTTGACCCGATTAGGTAGTGTCAGAAATTTTGTGTGTTGGTTAAAAAAACATTTTCAAACGAGCGCGTTAGTAAAGCGCTCTTTAAACATAATAGCAAACTGATTGGCGGCCGCCTTCCATGTGAC
>JAAZED010000312.1 GCA_012512465.1 Oxalobacter sp.
CAGAATTCGCGTGCGCTGGCCGCACCTGTCCTGATTGTCATGATGCTGGCGATGATGGTGCTGCCGCTGCCGCCATTCTTGCTGGACATGTTTTTCAGCTTCAATATCGCGCTGTCAATCATTGTGCTCTTGACCAGTCTTTATACGGTCAAGCCGCTGGATTTTATGGCGTTTCCCTCCATTCTGCTGATGAGCACGATGCTGCGTCTTTCACTGAACGTGGCATCAACCCGCGTGGTGCTGACGGAAGGACATACCGGCCCTGATGCAGCGGGTAAGGTGATTGAGGCTTTCGGTCACTTTTTGATCGGGGGCAACTACACGGTGGGTGTGGTTGTGTTTGTGATTCTGACGATCATCAACTTTGTGGTCGTGACAAAAGGTGCCGGCAGGATTGCCGAGGTGGGCGCCCGTTTTGCACTGGATGCGATGCCCGGCAAGCAGATGGCGATTGATGCGGATCTGAATGCGGGCCTGATTGGTGAAAATGAAGCACGTTCACGTCGCAAGGAAGTGGCACAGGAAGCGGAATTTTATGGCGCCATGGATGGTGCGAGTAAATATGTCCGTGGTGATGCGATTGCAGGCATTATTGTGACGGTGATTAACATCCTGGGCGGCCTGTACGTCGGTGTTGTTCAGCATGACATGCTGTTTGCCGATGCTGCCAGCAACTATATGCTGCTGGCGATTGGTGACGGTCTGGTGGCACAGATTCCTTCCCTGGTGATTTCGACGGCATCAGGTATCGTGGTCTCCCGTGTGGCCAGTGATGAGGATGTGGGCAGCCAGATGATCATGCAGCTTTTTGAAAAGCCGCAGGTCATGTATATTTCGGCAGCGATTGTCGGTGGCATGGGCCTGATTCCGGGGATGCCGCATATTGCCTTTATCCTGCTTTCTGCAACGCTGGGTGGTGCAGCCTATCTCGTTTCAAAACGCTTGAGAGGGGAAGGCGCGGTGGCGAGAACGGGTGCAGGCTCTTCAGGGGCTGTGGCGGTGGAAGCGCCACCCTCGGTGGCGGTTCCGGAAGTGGAAGAAGCCACCTGGCAGGATATCGTGACGATTGATACCCTGGGACTCGAAGTGGGCTACCGCCTGATTCCGCTGGTGGACCAGGCACAGGGTGGCGAGCTTCTCAAGCGTATCAAGGGGATCAGGAAAAAATTCGCGCAGGACATCGGTTTTCTTGCCCCATCAGTTCATATCCGTGACAACCTGGAAATGCGGCCTTCGGCCTATCGTATCCTGCTCAAAGGCGTGGAGATCGGCGGTGGCGAGGTGTTTTTGGGGCAGTTCCTTGCCATTAATCCCGGCATGGTAACCGGTACCCTGCAAGGGGCAGAGACCATTGATCCGGCGTTTGGGTTGCCTGCGATATGGATTGATGCTTCCCAGCGTGACCAGGCCCAATCCATGGGCTATACGGTTGTGGATGCCGGGACGGTGGTGGCAACGCATCTGAATCATCTGATCAACACGTATGCTTCCGAGCTCCTCGGACGCCAGGAAGTCCAGGCGCTCCTTGATCATCTGCAGAAAGAGGCCCCCAAGCTGGTCGAAAATCTTGTGCCGGATACTATTACGCTGCCAACACTGCAGAAAATTCTGCAGAATCTGCTCTCGGAAGGTGTGCATATCCGCGATATGCGCACCATTATTGAAACGATTGCAGAAAACGCAGACAGAACCAAAGATCCAACCCAACTGGCTGAGCAGATCCGGATCGCGCTGGGACGTTCGATTGTGCAGCAGATTTTCCCGACAGGCGATGAGCTGCCGGTCATTACCCTGGATGCCCGTCTTGAAAGGCTTCTGCTTCAGGCCCTCTCGACAGGCGGGGCGGAAAATATGGCGATTGAGCCAGGGCTGGCTGACACGATCATGATTCAGACCCAACAGGCCGCACAGCAGCAGGAGCAGATGGGATACCCCGCCGTGCTTTTAGTGCCCGGGCCATTAAGACCGCTTCTGGCGCGTTTCCTGCGCCGCGCGGTACCGCACTTGCGGGTGCTTTCAAATAATGAATTACCAGATTCCAAAACTATCAGAGTGACTACCGTCGTAGGAGGACAGGCATGAACGTCAAAAAATTTACCGCTAACTCATCACGTGAAGTGATGCGCCTTGTGAGGGAGACGCTCGGCGAGGATGCCGTGATTCTGTCAAACAGGAACGTCAATGGTTATATCGAGATTTTAGCGGTTGCCAATGAATACATGTCGTCTCTGACAGCCCCCGTTTTTGAAAAGGAAGCCCTTGCCGCGCCGATGCCAAAAACACTGCGTCCCGCTGCTGTGCCGGTTGTCCGGGATACGGCCCCGGCGAGGTCTGGTTCTGCAGCTCAGCAGGAAAAGCTGATGGCCAATATCCGCTCCATCGCACAGGAATACCTGCCGCCTGAGCCGGTAGCTGCGCCGCCGGTCATGAAGCCTGCTGCGCCAAAGCCGGTAAAAAAAGCGGCAGCCAAGTCTGCGCCTGCCAAAAAATCCGGTGTTTCTCCTGAGGTGGTCGATACCCGCTTAAAGCATGTCATGACAGAGCTGCGCTCCATGCGGACGATGTTTGAAACGCAACTGGCAGAGATCACCTGGGGCAGCAAGCAGGAACGTGAACCACTGCGGGCTGACCTGATGCGTGAAATGCTCACGGCCGGTTTTTCTCCGGGGATGGCACGTTATCTGGTGGAAAATCTCCCGGAACAGGAAAAGGCCGATGGCGGCATGCGCTGGGTTCAGCGTGCGCTTGCCAGGAATCTGGTGACGGTTGGCAATGAAGATGACCTCCTGGACCAGGGGGGCGTTTTTGCGCTGGTTGGCCCGACCGGTGTGGGGAAAACAACGACGACAGCCAAGCTGGCAGCGCGTTTTGTGATGCGTCACGGTGCTGGGAAACTTGCATTAATTACAACAGACGGGTATCGTATCGGTGGGTTTGAACAATTACGCATTTATGGAAAAATCCTGGGCGTGATGGTGCATTCTGTCAAGGATCAGGCTGATCTGCGCATTGCGCTCGATGAGCTGAAAAACAAGCACACGGTCTTAATCGATACGGTTGGCATGAGCCAGCGCGACAGGATGGTGGCAGACCAGATTGCCATGTTGTCCAATACGGGCAAGGATGTGAAACGGCTGCTTTGCCTTTCAGCCACATCAACAGGGGAAACCTTGAATGAAGTGGTTAGTGCCTACAAGGGCAATGGCCTGGCCGGGTGCATTATGACCAAGATGGATGAGGCAGCAACGATTGGTAACTTGCTGGATGTCATCATCCGCCAGAAGCTGGCGCTTTATTATGTGGCCAATGGTCAGCGTGTGCCTGAAGATCTGGAAGTGGCGGATTCACATGCAC
>JAAZED010000313.1 GCA_012512465.1 Oxalobacter sp.
ACCCTGTCCCTTGCTGTTTTTGCCTGGTTGCCATTCACCCGGTTTGCCGAATTCCGGCAAGGTCGCGTAACCACCGCCACTCTTCCTGCGCTGATTGGCCTGCCCGGGCTTATCAGACTTTTTGTCGTCTTTCTTTTCCAGGCCGGATAAACGCAGCAGATCACGCACCGCGTTTTCTTCCATTTCGTCCCACCGGCCGCGTTTCAAGGTCTGGGGCAGGCTCAGTGCACCATAACGCGTGCGGATCAGACGGGAAACGGTCAGGCCAACCGCCTCAAACATGCGGCGAACCTCACGATTGCGTCCCTCACCAATGACCACGCGATACCATTTATTCACGCCATCGCCACCGCCATCGGCAACACGGGAAAACTGGCCCACACCATCTTCCATCTCGACACCGGACAAGAGCTTCTGGCGCATGCCTTCTTCCAACTCGCCCAGCGTCCTGACCGCATATTCCCGCTCAATGTTATACCGTGGATGCATCAGGCGATTGGCAAGATCACCGGAAGTGGTAAACAGCAATAACCCCTCAGTATTGAAGTCCAGACGGCCAACAGCCAGCCATTTCCCGTTTTTTACCGCTGGCAGCCTGTCAAAAACCGATGGCCGCTTTTCCGGATCATCACGGCTCACAATTTCACCGGCGGGCTTGTGATAAAGCAGGACACGGGGCGGCCGCTTGCTGGTCCTGCGCTGAACCAGCTTGCCATTGATTCGCACCTGATCGGTTTCGAGAATGCGTTGCCCGATATGTGCCGGTTCACCATTAACAGAAACCCTGCCTGAAATAATCAGGTCTTCCATATCGCGCCGGGAACCCAGCCCGGCTTCCGCGAGGACCTTGTGCAGCTTGGGCGCATCGTCTTCCGACGTCAATTCCCTGCGAGTACTTTTTTTCCTGTCTTTCTTTCCGTCGGATGACACGGCATCCGATGCGCCTTCCTCATCATAAGCAGCTGATGTGACATACATGAAGACACGTTCCGGATCATCTGAAGCCGCTTTTCCACCTTCTGCTTTCCAGGATGATTTACCGGATTTACGATTCTTGTTTCTGTTCTTTCCGCGGTTTTCCCGGGGCATATCAGCGGCGGGTACCGCTTCTGCAGAGAGGCTGTCTCCACCAGACACCGCTGAATTGTCCTGCGCGTCATTACCCTTTGGCTGCGGCACAACATCTATCGCTTCCTGAGAGGCTGCTTTTTTCCGGGGTGTCCGTTTCGCTCTGGGTTTTTTCTCAGTCTGGGACGCTGTTTCATCCTCTGTAACAGGAGATTCTGCTTTATTGGTTTCGTTCGTACTCATCATTTCAGATCGGTATCCGTTTTCTTTGTGGTCTCGATATCCTGTTCTTGGCAGGATGTGTGTTCTTAAATTTCAATATTCAGTTCATCCGCTGCATCATCCTGCATGGATTGGAGAGGTGGCGGCAACTGCTCCAGTGAAGTCAGTCCCAGATCGCTTAAAAACTGGGTTGTCGTAGCAAAAAGCGCTGGCCTGCCTGGTGTTTCACGATGACCGATCACTTCGATCCAGCCGCGTTCCTCCAGCATACGAATGGCATTGGGATTTACCATGACCCCGCGAATCTGTTCGATATCACCTCGCGTCACCGGCTGGTTATAGGCAATAATTGCCAGTATTTCAAGCGTGGCGCGGCTGTAGCGCGGCTGCCTTTCCCTGGTCAGTCGTTCCAGCCACGGCTTCATCTCCGGCCGGCTCTGGAAACGCCATCCGTTGGCAACCTGAACCAGTTCAAGCCCTTTTTCAGACCAGTCGCTTTGCAGCTCTTCTAAGAGCTGCCGGATTCTGGCCAGCCAGGGCTCATTGATTTCATTCTCGGTATTTTCGAGCAGGTTTTTCATATCCTGCATGGATAAAGATTCCTGCGCGCACAATAACGCCGTCTCGAGGATTTTCTTTTCCTCTGTCATATGTCTTAAAAAATTTCTGGAAAATCAGTCCGGCTCCCGGACCTGCCCGCTGCAAATATAAGAACTTGCGAGCGATTCCAATCTGTCATTAAGGATAATGTGTGCCGGAGAAAATGGTGCCGAACCTGCCGGTACTCAGGAAGACAGCTGTTTGATCAGGCCATCCGGCGTGCTGATTCTACAACGATTTCGGCAGAATTGCACATGATTGTGCAAAACCATCGTAAAAAAATCCACTTTCAGACAAAAAATGTTTTTCATTTTTTTGCTCCAGGAAAAACATTCTTCAAAAAACAGCCCTTTTTGCCTGCTGCCTTGATCTTCAATAAACAGCAGAAAGCCGTTTATTGCGAAGGTATGGGACACGTAAAAGCCCCCTTGCCATTCCATACGAGGTTGACAATTGAAAATCATCAGCAAACTATGGGAGCTGTCCGGTTCCTCTCTATTTTTTCTCAAAAAAAATGAAGGTGGTCATGACCAGGCGGAAATATTTCAATATGAAGAAGAGCCGCTTCGTTCCGAACTGCTGAGCACGTCTCAAATGGGTCAGTACGGCAAATTTCTGGCCGGTAAACATATCCTTGACAGGAAAAAAACGCCGGATCGCCTGTTGCCACGGCTGGCGGAAAATGAAACGGTACTGCATCGGGTTTTCAATCTGCTTTCCTCAGCCGTTAAATCGGAAAACCGGATCACACCGGCAGCAGAGTGGCTGCTGGATAATTACTATCTGATTGATGAACAGATCCAGACAGCCAAACGCCATCTTCCCTCGCAATACAGCAAGGAACTGCCCAAACTGGCGTCGGGTCCTTCTGAAGGCAGGCCCCGCGTATATGATCTGGCACTTGAAATTGTTTCCCATGGTGACGGCCGCATAGATGCCGGAAAAATAACCGCTTTTATCTCCGCCTATCAGAGCGTCGCTTTGCTGACCATGGGTGAACTGTGGGCCATCCCGATCATGCTGCGCCTGGCATTGATAGAAAATCTGAGACGCGTTGCCGTCAGGGTAGCCATTTCCCGCAAACACCACGAACTGGCTGAAGAATGGGTGCAGAAATTCCTTGATACCGCTGAAAACAATCCCGCAGACCTGATCCTGCAGGTAGCGGATCTGGCACGCTCTCACCCTCCCATGGTCAGCGCATTTGTTGCGGAGATGACCCGGCGTCTGCAAAGCCAGAAAGCCATCCTGACACTGCCCCTTGCCTGGATATCGGAAAGGCTGTCCGAGACAGGCATGACCATTGAACAGCTTGTTGTGCTGGAAACGCAACGCCAGGCAGCAGACCAGGTCAGCATCAGCAACAGCATTGCCAGTATCCGCCTTCTTGGCAGCATGGACTGGCATGATTTTTTTGAATCCGTCAGCCTGGTTGAACAAACATTGAAAACAGATCCCGCCGGCATCTATAGCGAGATGGATTTTCACTCGCGGGACTATTACCGGCATCTCATCGAAAAAATCGCGAAACACAGCCCCTTTACCGAAAACGAAGTGGCGGAAAAAGCGATTGAAATGGCTCACAGGAATGCTTCTCAAGACGAAGCCGAGCCGCGGTCTTCTCATGTGGGCTACTATCTTGCAGCAGAAGGACTTCCCCTGCTCGAAGAAATTACCGGCATGCGAAAAACCCTTGGCGAGTCGATCATGGGATGGTTTACCGGCTCGCGGGTATTTGCCTACATCGGCAGTATTATCGTTCTCTCCGTTCTATTTACGGCAGGGATGCTGTCACTGACGGCAGCTCCTGCCTTTCCGATGTGGTTTCGGATACTCCTGGGTATTACCACACTCATCGCCTCAAGCCAGCTTGCCGTGTCACTGGTCAACTGGATTGCCATGCTGGCAGCTCCCTCCGTTCCTCTTCCCCGCATGGATTTTTCCAAAGGAATCCCGGATGGCTGTGAAACACTGATTGCCATCCCCTGTATGCTGATCAACAAAGAAAACATCGACAAATTATGTGAAACGCTGGAAATTCACTATCTGGGCAACCGCGATGAAAAACTGCACTTCTGCCTGCTGAGCGATTTTCTGGATGCGGATACCGGGTCCGCTGCAACCGATGATGAACTGGTACAGTATGTGAAGGAAAAGATTGAAGAACTGAACCGGCAATACAAAAATGATGATTCGACGCCTTTCTGGCTCCTGCATCGCCCCAGGCGTTTCAATGACCGTGAAAATGTCTGGATGGGCTACGAACGCAAAAGGGGCAAACTCGAAGAACTCAATGCCTTTTTACGAAGAAGAAGTTCCGGATTTTCTGTCAGGATCGGGGACTTCCGCCATGTTGAACGTATCCGCTTTGTCATCACACTCGACAGTGACACCCACCTTTTTCGTGATACGGCCCGCCAGTTTATCGCCACGCTTGCCCACCCGCTGAACCGGGCGGTATACGACGAGAAAGACCATGTCGTTACCCGTGGGTATGGCATCCTCCAGCCACGTGTTGCCAGCAGCCTGCCGGGCCGCCACGCGTCGATTTATGAAAGACTCAACAGTGGCGATGCGGGCATTGATCCCTACACACGAACCGTATCCGATGTCTACCAGGACCTCTTTGGCGAAGGCTCTTTCATCGGCAAGGGCATCTACGACGTGGATGCGGTTTCCTATGCATTAAATGGCAGGCTGCCGCAAAATCGGGTGTTAAGTCATGACCTGCTGGAAGGATGCTATGCCCGCTCCGGCCTCGTGAGTGATGTCCCGTTATATGAGAAATATCCCGCCGATTATATTTCGGATGTCAAACGCCGCCATCGCTGGATCAGGGGTGACTGGCAACTCATCAACTGGCTTTTGCCTTTTGTTCCGGATGCCCTGTCGTCAGCAAAAGGGAAAAGGCGCGCCAATCCCCTTTCCGCACTTTCTCACTGGAAGCTGTTTGACAATCTGCGCCGCAGTCTGGTCCCCCCCGCAATGATCTTTCTTTTTGCGGCAGCATGGTCAGTGCTCAAACCCGCATGGGCCTGGACCCTTGGCCTTCTGGCGGTCTTTTTTCTGCACCCGCTGCTGCTTTTCATGATGGAGCTCATTGTCAAGCGCCGCGGCATTGATATAAAACAGCACCTCTCCGCCTGCATGACAGCGACAAACCGTCACTGCTCCAATGTCTTTCTGAACTTCATGGCGCTGCCGCATGAAGCCAGTTATCACACGGATGCTATCCTCAGAACGCTCTGGCGTACGACCGTTTCCCATCGGCACCTGCTGGAATGGATACCATCAGGACAGGTAAAAAGTGACAGTGAAAACCCCATGGCCTATCTTCGGATGATGTGGTTTGCACCGTTTTTTTCCCTGGCCACAGCGATAGCGGTTTTCCTGGTCAAACCCGTTTCGCTGATTATTGCTGCACCGTTTCTGCTGCTCTGGCTGTGTTCACCGCTTATCTCCTGGCGGATCAGCCAGCCGGTTCGCCATGAAGAAAAAGCGCTCTCATCAGAGCAGACGCTGTACCTGCGAAAACTGGCCCGAAGAATATGGGCTTTCTTTGATGCCTATGTCGGGCCTGAAGACAACTGGCTACCGCCGGATAATGTGCAGGAGATGCCGCAATACGGCATGGCAGGAGAGATATCAATTCCTGAGGAAGTTCCGGGTGATGCAGCAGAAATCGTCGTTGCACATCGCACCTCTCCAACCAATATCGGTATGGCGCTTTTAGCTTATCTGGCTGCCTGTGATTTCGGTTATATCCCTGTCGGCCAGTTGATTGGCCGCACACAGAAAACCTTTGCCTCCATGCAGAAACTGGACCGGTATTGCGGTCATTTTTATAACTGGTATGACACACAGACACTCAAAACGATACAGAATCCGCTGTACATCTCCACGGTTGACAGCGGCAATCTGGCGGGTCATTTGCTGACCCTGAAATCCGGCCTGTTGGGGTTGATACACCAGCGGGTTATCACCCCCTGCCTGGCAAACGGTATTTTTGACACCTTTTCCCTCTTTTCAGAGACGGCAGGAAAAAACAGCGCCCGTATGGAGAAAATCCGCATGCTGCTGGAAAAACCTGCTGAGGGCGTCCATCAGACCCTGCATGAAATCTGCCATCATCTTGAACAATTTACCCATGCCGTTGAACAGATTATTCCTGAAACAACGCATAATATCGACTCACCCGCCGCTTTCTGGGGAAATGCCCTGTTGAGTCAATGCCGCCAGATACAGGATGAAATCGTCACGCTCATGCCCTGGGTAACAATCCCCTACTGGCAAAACAACCCTGACCGCTTTGAAAAGCTGAACCATATTTCCACGCTCGATGAACTGGCACATTACCCGGAAACACTCATTCCGGAAATTATCAGCGCGCAAAAACAGGCACAACATGAGGAAAAAGCCTTCCTTAACATCCTGTCGGAGCGTGTTTCAGCAGCAGGAAAAAATGCCGCAGCAAGGATCAGCCAGTTACGAGTGCTTGCACAGCAGGCAGATGAATTTGCACAAATGGACTTCCGTTTCCTGCTCAATCCCACAACGAAGCTGCTCACCATCGGATTCAATGTGACGGATAAGAAACGCGATAACAGCTATTATGATCTTCTGGCGTCTGAAGCCAGGCTTTCGAGCTTCGTGACCATCGCACAGGGTCAGATTCCGCAGGACAACTGGTTTGCGCTTGGCAGAAAACTGACCGTCGTCGGCAAGGACGCCATTTTGCTGTCATGGAGTGGCTCCATGTTTGAATACCTGATGCCGCAACTGGTCATGCCGGTTTATGAGGATACCCTGCTGGATCAGACACATCGCATGGCGGTCAAAAAGCAGATCGAATACGGCACGGATCGCCGTGTCCCATGGGGCATTTCCGAATCCGGTTATTTCGCATTCGATGCCAGGCTCAATTATCAGTACCGTGCTTTCGGGGTACCGGGACTTGGGCTCAAGCGCGGACTGGGAGATGATCTGGTTATCGCGCCCTATGCCACCATGCTGGCGCTCATGGTTGATCCCCAGGCGGCATGCGAAAACCTGATCCGCCTTGAAAAGGATGGCTACAGCGGGAAATTCGGCCTTTTTGAAGCGATTGACTTTACTCCAAGCCGACTGACCAGAGGACAGGAACCAGCCGTTATCCGCTCTTTTATGGCACATCATCAGGGTATGGGATTTCTTTCACTCCTGTACTTGCTGATGGACAAACCCATGCAGAAACGATTTGAGGCAGAACCCGGGTTTCAGGCAACCATCCCGCTCCTGCACGAGCGCGTGCCTAAAAATGTGCCTTACTTCGAACTGGCACCAGGCCATGCCACGACTCATCTGGCATCGATTGCGGGAGAAATGCCGAGCAGGATCTACAGCACAGCCAATACGCCACTGCCGGAAGTCCAGTTGCTTTCCAATGGCCACTACCATGTCATGCTGACCAATGCCGGGGGCGGATACAGCCGCTTCAAGGATATCGCCGTCTCACGCTGGTATGAGGACGCCGTCCAGGACAACTGGGGAACCTGGTTTTATCTTCGTGACAGGGAAGCCGGCGAATTCTGGTCGACAACTTATCAGCCCGTTAA
>JAAZED010000314.1 GCA_012512465.1 Oxalobacter sp.
CATGAGCTCACCGGCACAATGAGATACAAGAATAGTCATAGCGTATGGTTCGGGCCGTTGTCTAAATTAAGAGAAAGATAAATACCTCGTTATTTTAAATCATACGTATCCATACAGGGCAGACTGCCCGCAAGATGCTCTCTTTTCGTTTCATAGCGCGTAGTGTTCTTTCATCCAGTTGCGATAACTGCCATTGGTCACATTTTTCACCCACTCCTGATTATCCAGGTACCACTTTACCGTTTTATGGATGCCTGTTTCAAATGTTTCTGCCGGTTGCCAGCCAAGTGCCTGCTCAAGTTTTGTCGCATTGATGGCATAACGCCGGTCATGTCCCGGTCGATCTTCTATGAAGGCAATCTGGTTTTGATAAGAACGCCTGTCCGGGCGGGGGGAAAACTCATCCAGAATATGGCATAGTATCTGGACGACTTCCAGATTAGTTTTTTCATTCCCGCCACCGATGTTGTACACCTCGCCGATTTTGCCTTCATCAAGGATTACGCGAACCGCACTGCAATGATCCTTGACATAAAGCCAGTCACGAATCTGCTGGCCATCGCCATAAACGGGAAGGTCTTCTCCGCGTAAAGCATTGTTTATCATCAGGGGAATGAGTTTTTCGGGAAATTGATAAGGCCCGTAATTATTCGAGCAGTTCGTTGTCAGAACAGGCAAACCATAAGTATGATGATACGCACGTACAAGGTGGTCACTCGCCGCTTTACTGGCAGAATACGGGCTGTTTGGCTCATATCGGTTTGTTTCAGTAAAAGCCGGGGCATCCGGAGATAACGAGCCGTAAACCTCATCGGTGGATACATGCAGAAAACGGAATCTGCTTTTGTCCTGCAGCGCGCTCCAGTAAAATCTGGCTACTTCCAGGAGGCGAAAGGTACCAACCATATTGGTCTGTATGAAGTCCTCCGGACCGTGAATGGATCGGTCCACATGGCTTTCCGCCGCAAAATTGATGATTGCCCTTATTTGAAATTCTTTTAACAGCGCACTGACCCGTTGCGTATTGCCAATATCGCCCTGCACAAAACGGTAGCGCGGATCGTTTTCAAGCAGCTTCAGGTTCTCCGGATTACCGGCATAAGTCAGTTTGTCGAGATTGACAACGTTCTCTTCACGCTGGCCAAGCCATTCAATAATGAAATTTGAGCCAATAAAACCTGCCCCGCCGGTTACAAGAATTGTCATTGGCTAAACCTTTTTACTATGGGCTGTGGCTGTATTACCAAGCCCGAGCAGGTCACCTCGAACCGCTTCAAACACATCGCTCCAGTTTCCCGGTTCACCCTGGCGGTAAAGGCGCACATCGGGATACCACGGGCTGTCACGCCTTTCAAGCTGCCAGCGCCAGTCCGGGTAAAAAGGCAGCATAATCCAGGTAGGCTTGCCAAGGGCACCGGACATATGGGCTACTGCGGTATCAACACTGATAACCACATCCATCAGCGAACAAAGCGCTGCCGTATCGGAAAAATCATTCAGCTCATCCTCGTAATGCTTCCACTCCGGCATGGCGGCAAAGATAATGCGGTCAATATCACTGACTTCTTTTTGCAGGCTGATATAGTCACAATTATCCGGCAGGTAAGGCAAAAGCTGCGTCAGCAAAATACTGCGTTGATGATCGTTGTTGTATGCAGGGTTGCCACTCCATACCAGGCCGATGCGCGGTCTGGTTTTCCTTCCCAGCCGGGCTTCCCAGAAGGCCGTCTTTTCCGGATCGGCATATAGGTAAGGCGTCTCACCGGGAATCGTTTCAAGCGTGGTTTTGAGCGCCAAAGGCAGGCTCATCATCGGACAGCACACATCAAACGGGGGAAGTTTATCGAGCGGTAATACCGGAG
>JAAZED010000315.1 GCA_012512465.1 Oxalobacter sp.
CCGCCATAAGGTGCCATCCATTCCTGCAATAGGCAGTGATGCCATGAATTCCGGCATGACCGGCGACTGATAGGCACTAGCCAGAATATGCCCCATTGTCTGCGGTGAAATACGCTCAACGCGTGAAAGGCCGGAACCGTTTTCAATAGTCAGGCCGTTAATTGAAATCCCTTTGGACGCAAGAAACGAACGAACCGCAAAAGCGCCTTTCTCCGGACTTGCGGGGCCATCGGACGATTTTGTACCCGCAGTCATCAGCACATGACGCGCCATCACATTATTGCTGTATTTATTGACATCGCGTACCACTTCACTCAACGGGGGCGACTGCCACTCAGCCAGAAGCTGCGCATCATCCGGAACATCTCCTTCTTTGACCTGTCCGTTAAATGTACCGCCCAGCTCTTTCCACAGACTGACAAAAACCGATCGAAAAAAAGCAGAATCGCTCATGGAAGCCGGATAAACAAACCAGTTCTGATCGCCACAGGATAACGGATACTGCCCCTCAAACGTGGCTTCCTTTTCGGAAAACTGAAGGTTGATGCCCTTTTGCCAGCCATTACAGCCCCCCACATCCGTCAGGACAGGAGGAGTGATGGTCACCCCTTCCATTTCCGGGAAAGTCACCACGCTGACGGTGCCATCCAAGCCGTTCGGCTTGAATGTGACATCCAGCACCTTGTGATTTAACAGCAGTGCGTCAGGCCCTGCGTTATAAGGGCGGAAGGGGTCATTGTCAAATGCGGCCGGATCAAAATACCGGGTCTCAAATGCACTGCGATCCAATATCAGGTCTCCCTGGATTTCGCGAATACCCTTTGCCCGGATCTGGCGCAGAAAAACCCAGAAACTCTCCAGGTTGAATTTCGGGTCCCCACTTCCCCTGAAAATCAGATTGCCATTTAAGACATCCCCGTTTTGCGATCCTTTTGCGTAAACGGCTGTTTTCCAGCGATAGGCCGGTCCGAGAATTTCCAGCGCCGAATAGGTCGTGACCACCTTCATGGTGGAAGCCGGCAGATAAGGGGTCTTTTCGTTCAGTCCGATAGCCAGGATCTTGGGCTTGCCGGATCGGGAAAGTGGCTGGATATACACGCCAACCGCATCAAGCGGGATTCTGGCTTTTTTGAGTTCAAGAAGAAGCGGTTCTGGCAGCACTCCGGTTTCCTGCGCATAGCTGCTGGCAGGTAACACCAGCAATAAAGACAATACCAGAACAAGCAACATACACGTCTCCCAAAAAGCCGCCCCCCGTTTTTTTATTTTCATGCGTCAAGACCTTCTGTTGAATCCTGTTCCGGATCTGTCCCCCGATATCCTTTGGGATTCACATCCACCCTGGCATCAGGGCTGACAAAAGGAATCCGGTCAAACTGGTAAAGCAGGAATACCAGAAAAACGGTTGTTGGCATCATCAGCCAGGTATTGAACAGGCTGACCATGATCGGGAAAGAGAAGAAAAACGCCCTGACCCCGATACTGTACTGGAATCCGGCACGGTTCAAATAGGCAATGGCAACTGATCTGCGCCAGGGATCATCAGTACCGACACCGATTGAAATCATATAGCCGGCATGTGTATAAAACCGCACGGCCATGGTATTGAAAAAAAACGAGGCAAAAAAAACCAGCGCAAGCAAAATCAGCTTCATATCAAGCAGCCGCGTTGCCAACTCGGTCAAAGAAGCAAAGTTCCAGTGCCCTGTATTATCCCCCAGCCCGCTTAATGTCAGCATGCCGATCAAGGCCAGCATTGAGGTGGATGCCATGAAACTGGCGGCCATCAGTGAATTACGCAATGTCTGGACGATCACCACTTCGGTGCCTGGGCGCGCCATGATCTTGCGCACCCAGGTCGCTCGCATCCGCGCATGGGTTCTCTGTGCAATCCGGTAGGGTGCCGCACTGCCCACAAAAACCAGGTAGATTTCATAAGCGATCATGATCAGCAGGCTGATTGCAATGCTGATCCACTCACTTGCCGGATTGTTGAAAAATTCCGCCCAGTCCATGATTTAGCTGAAAACCATCCTTGTATATGACTAACTTACCAGGAAAGTGTACCCAAGCCCGATCCTTTATCAAACCACTTTTTCGCAAAGATCGTATTTTAACTGCTTCAGCCATAAAAAGCCTGCTGTAACGGTTGGCAGAAAATACTTTACAAACGGAAACATTTTTAAAAAAAATCGTTTTCATTTTCATTGCTTTTTTTATTAAGAATCATTACCATTTACATTAATCAATATTGACTGGTCGTATTGTGTCGGCACAAAAACCGGGACCAGACAGCCAAAAAGCAGGAAACTGAAACATGACCCTCAAACCTGATGCACAGTTACAGAAGATCTGTAATCTGGCCCAACTGAAAAAAGGTGACTCTGCCACCATCATGGGATTGGCTGATGCTGATATCGAGCGGCCGGAATATATTCGTGCCCGTCTGATGGAACTTGGTTTTTCCCAGGGCGAGAAAATCGCCATCATTGCAGAATCCTTTCCCGGCCGCGATCCAATGGCCGTGCGTATCGGTGGTTCCACTTTTGCTTTGAGGCGTCTTGAGGCATCCATGATTTATGTCAGCCAGGATACCCTCTCAAACACCTGAACCTGCCCACGATTCCACGACTGATAAATTGCGCACCATATCCATTGCGCTGGTTGGTAATCCTAACAGCGGGAAATCAGCGCTTTTCAATCGTCTGACAGGCGCCAGCCAGAAAGTGGCCAATTATGCCGGCGTGACGGTGGAGCGCAAGGAAGGTTATCTTGTCACGTCAGGCACGCCTTTCAAGGTGATTGATCTTCCCGGCACCTACAGCTTGAGTACACTGTCACCGGACGAAGCCATCACCCGTGAAGTGCTTGAAGGGTCCCGCCAGGATGACGCCAGCATTGATATGGTCGTGCTGGTAACAGACGCCAACAATCTGCGGCGCAATCTTCAACTGGTACTTGAAGTCAAATCGCTGGGTTATCCGGCCATTCTTGTGCTGAACATGATGGATATCGCCAGAAAGCGCGGCCTGGATATTGATATCAATCGCCTCTCCAGCGAACTTGACATGCCTGTCGTGGAAACCGTGGCCATCCGCTCAGAAGGGCTGTATGAACTCATCGCCCGGATAGAAGAGGAAGCCCGGTATCTGCCAGGGAAAAAGGCTCCTTCCGCATCCCGGGCTGAAGCCACATCCTCCCGTGAAAGAATCAGCCAGATATTAAACAATGTTATCCGGACACCTTCAGCTGCTGATACACTGGGAGACCGGATTGATGCTATTGTGCTTCATCCGGTACTCGGTTACCTCATTTTGGCAGTAATTCTGTTCGGCATGTTCCAGGCAGTTTACAGCTGGTCAGAACTCCCCATGGAATGGATTGAAAGCGGGGTGGAATATGCCGGCGAAATTTTCGGCAACCTTCTTCCGGATGGCATTTTAAAAAGCCTGCTGATAGACGGTATCCTGGCCGGTGTTGGCAGCGTCATCGTCTTTCTGCCCCAGATATTGATCCTTTTTCTGTTCATCCTGTTTCTCGAAGAATCAGGATACCTTCCCCGGGCGGCTTTTCTGCTTGACCGCATTATGCGCTCTGTCGGTCTTTCGGGACGCGCATTCATACCGCTTTTATCGTGTTTCGCCTGCGCCATCCCGGGCATCATGGCCACACGCACCATACAGGATCCACGCAACCGGCTGGCCACCATCATGATCGCGCCGCTCATGACCTGCTCTGCCCGGCTTCCGGTTTACCTTTTGGTCATTGGCGCTTTCATTCCCAATACCCGTATCGGTTTTTTCAACCTGCAGGGGCTGGTTCTATTCGGGCTGTATATGAGCGGCATACTCTCGGCCATGATTATTGCACTGATCATCAAGCTCTTTATCGGAAAAAACCAGTATCAGCCCCTTATGATGGAATTGCCGGCCTATCATTGGCCCAATCTGACCAATCTGCTTTTGGGTTTATGGGAACGGGCAAAGCTATTCATCACCCGTGCCGGCACCATCATTCTTGCGTTGATGGTTTTACTCTGGTTTCTTTCCAGCTTTCCCGGTGCGCCCGACCATGCCACAGAGC
>JAAZED010000316.1 GCA_012512465.1 Oxalobacter sp.
CCTCATTCATGCGTCCGAAACGCAGGCTGCCCCAGTGGCCTGCCAGCCCCATGTTGGAGGCACCTTCCCATTCCACCCCTTCGCTGCTTTCCAGCTCACCGTTTTGCAGGGTAAAGCGGGTCTGGATGTCAAAGGTTGCCTTGTTGCCGCCGCCGAGGTCTTCTGTGCCCTTGATGCCAAAGGCGTTGCTGTCATTTTCATCCATTCGCCAGTCTTTTCCGGTTTCTCCGACATAGCCGATGTCGAGCCAGCCATACACCGTGACGGCTGTCTGTGCATGGGTGATTTGGGGAAGCAGGCCGGCAAAGATCGCCAGGATGGAAAACGGGATGATGGTTTTTTTCATGATTTTCTGTCTCGACATACCAGGTAAAGGTGTGCCTGTGCACGTTGATGGTATCAACGTAAGGCAAACCCTGCGGATGGGTTTGATGTGGCGCAAAAAGGGTGTATGTGGGAGGAAAAATGGCACCTGCTGTTGTATTTCAGCGACAATAAAGTCCTTATTTTACAAGTCATCAATCAGGCAGGGAAGATGGTGCGACGCAAGGATATCCTGCGTGATTGCCAAAAGCGGATGATTGGGACGGCTGCTAAAATAGGAAAGGATCAGGATATAGGGTGCCGCCGGGACTGGCCGTATGCAGGCTGAAAGCAGCCCTCTCGGGCCATTTCCTGTCTTCCAGGTTGATCAGGGCAAAGCTGGATTCTTCCCCTATCGGCATGATTTCGCTTTTTTTCAGCTCATCAATTTCATTGTATTGCCGGTAGGCCTCCGGAGGGCGGGCGCCCTGATTTCTTCCAGTGTCTGTTCCCATTCCTTTTGCAGCATGGGCAGGATGCTCGCCGGATCATCCATCTGGCTGTAGAGTGAAAATTCGTATCCCATTGTTACCTCTTGTCTGTGATTGATTTACAGGGCGTGTTAACACGCTCTGGTTATGAACAAGAAAAATGTTGCTTATTATGTAACTAGCGCCTGAGTCCACCGAAAAGATGACGAAAAAAACACTTTGAAACAAGCGCAAGAAAATGTAACAACGGATTTCGGGAATGAGAAAGGGAAAAACGGCGCAAAAGCACCGTTTTTCATCCTGCTTTACAGGCGCTGATCGACTAGAAGCGGTACGTCATGCCGACCTGGAAGGCCGTGGCAGATTCGTGCGCCAGATAATTCGGGTTGAACTGGCTGCCGATGGCATCGTTCTCACTGTCCGTGTAAGAGGCAATCACATAGGCCGAGACACGCTTGGAAAGATTGTGTGTATAGCCCAGGACATATTTGCTGGCCGATCCGTCATTGTCACCCCAGTCGCTGATGCGGCCGTGGTTGTAGGCAGCCTTGATGATGCCTGCGCCAATGATTGCATTGGGGCAATTTCATCCAATTTGGCAGGGGTGGTCTTCCTTTTTTTCCGGATATGTCTGAAAAAGGGGGAATTACGCTTGAAAGTGTTGTTTTTATGCAATATCTGCCTGTTTTTTCGGCATAAAAAAGGGCGCACTGGATAACGGCACGCCCTGTACAAAGGATTTTCAACATACCTCATAAAGACCGGCTTTATTTGGCAGCTTCCAGCATACGGCAGTGATATGACAGGCCGATGACAAATCCGGCGATTTCTTCCTGATGCAAAAAAAAACAACACTTTTTTCCGTTTTTACCGTCATCATCCGCTCCTTTTCCGGTTTGTCACAGGGTTGTCATAAATCCCCATCAAGATAGATTTGTCCGGATAGCGTAACCGGCTTCCGGCAATATCAACATGCCACAGAGGGCAAAACAAGGAGAAACGCTTATGAAAAGAAAGTTAATTGCACTGGCCGTGCTGGCAGCCTGCTCCGGCGGCGCGCTTGCACAGTCCAATGTCACGATTTACGGTGTTGTGGATACCGGTTATGTCAAGCAGACCGGCCGTGATGTCTACATGGGAACCAACCAGGATAACAAAATCGGGTTTCGGGGTTCGGAAGACCTGGGTGGCGGGCTGAAAGCCATCTTTCAACTGGAGCGCCGTTTTGATCTTAATGACGGCAGTATCGGTAACTCGAGCATTCCGGCTGGCCGCGGCGCCAAGGGTGATACCGGGGTTGACTGGGACGGCGCTGCCAATATGGGCCTGGAAAGCAGCACATGGGGCAAGATCCGCTTTGGCCGCGTCAATGAACTGAGCACGGAAACGATCCGCCGCTTTGATCCCTTCTACCAGTATGGTGTCGGCGCCATGATCTACAGCTCGCAGCGTTCTGCCCGTGTGAGCAATACGGCACGGTACGACAGCCCGACATGGAGTGGCTTCAAATTTGGCCTGCTTTATACGCTTGGCGAAAATACCAAGGGTAATCCGACAGCGGGTGCAGTTGGTGCGGATAAAGACAATGATGGCTACGGCATTAATCTCAGCTATGACAACGGGCCTTTCCAGGGAACGGCCAACTGGAGCCGCACATCGGATTCGGATGATTCTTCGGTATGGAACATTGGTCTGGGCTACAAATTCGGTCCGGCCCGCGTCACGCTGCTGTATGAGGATACCGACAACAAGGGGTACCGGAACAACGGCAGTATCAACTATAAGAATACAACCAATCCGGGTACGGATGAGCAGGTCTGGATGCTTGGCATGGAATGGGATATCGGTCCCGGCCAACTGGATGCGTCTGTCCAGTATGCCCGGTTGAAAGACGTCAAAAACCGCAGCACGGGTGCAACCATGGCCGGCTTTGACGGGGGCAGCAGGGATACGTACAAGTATGCCCTGGGTTATACCTACAATCTCTCCAAACGCACCTCGGTCTATGGTCAGGTTTCCTATACGGATTTTGATGACAAGGCCACCGGCAATTACTACAGCGGTCTTGAACGCGACAGTATCGCCGCGGTGCAGGTGGGCATGACGCACAAGTTCTGATACCGGCGTCGTGGGATGCATATTGTTCCCGGGGGGGTAATGGCTTCTCCGGGAAAAACGCAAACGATTAACGTTTGGCGTGTTTTATCTCATTATGCCGGAAACACGAAACCAGGTGGTCGTTGACCATCCCGATTGCCTGCATGAAGGCATACATGGTGGTCGGGCCGACAAAGGTGAATCCCCGTTTTTTCAGGTCTTTCGAAAGGGTGGCGGCAAGCGGTGAATGCGGGGGCACCTGGCTGGTGTCTGTCCAGCTATTGTTGATAGGGGTGCCATCGACAAATCCCCACACATACTGCACAAAGCTGCCGTGCGCAGCCGCCGTTTCCATGAAGGCCCGGGCATTGCTGATGGTTGATTCGATCTTTTTCCTGTGGCGGATAATGGCGGGGTTGCCGCCCAGTTGATCGACATCAGC
>JAAZED010000317.1 GCA_012512465.1 Oxalobacter sp.
AGCATTATTTCATGGGCATTGTCTACTTTATTATTGAAAAATTAAATGTCATCTCATCATTTCAGTATTGAGTTTTTTCCTCCGAAAACACCGGAGGCATGTGAAAGGCTGCGGGAAACCCGCAGACAGTTGTATCAGCTTTCACCGGAATATTTTTCCGTTACGCGTGGAGCAGGCGGATCAACAAGCGAAGGGACGCAGGATGTAGCGCTTGAAATCCACAATGAAGGTCAGCGGGCGGCACCCCATGTTACCTGTATCGGCACAACCCGCGAGATGATTCGCGAAAAAATCATGGATTACAAGTCGAAGGGCATTCGCCATCTGGTTGCCTTGCGGGGTGATTTGCCCAGTGCTTATGGTGTGCTGGGTGAATTTCATTATGCCAATGAACTGGTGGAGTTTGTCCGGGCCGAGACAGGTGACTGGTTTTATATGGATGTGGCGGCTTATCCGGAGATGCATCCCCAGGCCAAATCGCCGCAGGACGATCTGGACAATTTTGTCAGGAAGATCAACGCAGGAGCCGATGCCGCGATTACCCAATATTTCTATAATCCGGATGCATATTTCCGTTTTGTAGAAAATGTACAGGCCCAGGGCGTGAATGTACCGATTATTGCCGGTATTATGCCGATTACCAATTACGCCAGCCTGGCGCGTTTTTCCGATACATGCGGTGCTGAAATACCGCGCTGGATACGTCTGAAGCTGGAAAGTTATGGCGATGATCTCGAATCCATTCGCGAATTCGGGCTGGATGTGGTGACGCGGTTGTGCGAGCGTTTGCTTGGGGGCGGCGCACCGGGTTTTCATTTTTATAGCCTGAACCAGGCCGCACCGGTTGAAGCCTTGTGTGAGCGCCTGCGTCAGAGCGGCTACCGCACCTGATTGGTTTTTATGCGTCGGGAAAAACAGGCAGACGAGGTTCTGCCTGTTTTATTTTGCCCTGTCTGCATCAACTTCGACTGCGCGCAGTTTGGCGGCCAGCTTGTCCAGTACGCCGTTGACGAATTTGTGTCCGTCGATGCCGCCAAATGATTTGGTCAGTTCAACGGCTTCATTGATGACGACACGGTAAGGAATTTCCGGATGACTGGTAAGCTCATGTGCACCTAAAAGCAGGGAGGCATATTCAACCGGAGAAAGCTCTTCAATCGTGCGATCCAGAAGGGGGGCAATTTCTTCACGCAGGGTATCGGCCTGTTGAATGGCGCCTGAGACGAGGGCGACAAAATGTTCTGTATCAGCCTTGTCAAAACCGTGCGCCTGGCGAATGTGTTCAATGATAACCGGCGCATCATCCTGGTTAAGCAGCCACTGGTACAGGGCTTGTAAAGCAAATTCGCGTGACCGGCGGCGCGGTGAGCGGTTTTTGTTCGGGTTCGCGTGTATGCTTTTGGCGTTCATGATGTGATGGTATCTGTCCGGTAAAGTCAGGGATCGTAACAATGTGTAAAGGGGTTTGAAATTTATTCGTCTTCGGCATGTTCCTCTGCCGTCGCTTCAAGCTCTTCAAGCGAAATAGCCAGATTGGCCATTTCCACTGCGACCCGAGCCGCATCGGTTCCTTTTTCCACCATTCGGCTCTCAGCCTGTTCATCGGTGTCGGTTGTCAGGATGGCATTGGCAATGGGAATGCCATAATCAAGGCCGATACGGGTGATGCCTGCCGCGGATTCATTGGAAACAATTTCAAAATGATAGGTTTCCCCACGAATGACGGTTCCCACGGCAATCAGGGCATCAAACTGCTGGGATTCTGCCATTTTCTGCAGAACGAGCGGAATTTCCAGCGCACCTGGTACGGTGGCAATCAGGATGTCCTCATCGGCAATCCCCAGGCGTTTCAATTCAGCCAGGCAGGCGGAAAGGAGCCCATGGCAGATATCTTCGCTGAAACGCGATTGAACAATGCCAATCCGTAAATCCTCGCCCTGCAAATCAATTTTAAAGGTAGCAATATTCATGAATTGTCTCCAACGGTGAGGGTGGGTTTATCGACCATCTGATTTTTCCAGATAGCCTGTTACATCCAGATTAAATCCGGCCATGGATGGCATTTTTCTCGGGTTACCCAAAAGCCGCATCTTCCCGACACCCAGATCCCGCAGGATTTGTGCACCAATACCATAGGTGCGCAAGTCGTTGCTTCCTGCGTGTACGGCGGATGAAATGTCTGTCGTGTCGATCTGGTTAAAACGGAAAAATACATCTTCGGCAGATGCTTCACAGTTTAACAGTACCATAACTCCCCCGTGAGTGGTAGCAAGCATCTTCATTGCAGAGACCATATCCCAGGAGTGACTGATCGTTTCGGTTTCCATCAGGTCAATCAATGAGACAGGTTGATGAACGCGCACAAAGGTTTCCCTGTCAGCCTCAATTTTTCCATGAAACAGCGCCAGGTGGGCCGATCCACCCGGCTTGTCGCGGTAGGCCACAGACTGGAATGTGCCAAACGGGGTGTTAAGCGACCGTTCGCCCATTCTTTCAATAATGCTTTCATGCTGGCTGCGATATCGGATAAGGTCGGCGATTGTCCCGACACGAATGCCGTGTTTTTCCGCAAATAACAGCAGATCAGGCAGGCGTGCCATGGAGCCATCCTCATTTAATACCTCGCAGATCACGCTGGCAGGGGTAAGGCCGGCCAGTTCGGCCAGGTCACATCCGGCTTCTGTATGCCCTGCACGCATCAGCACACCGCCTGGCCTGGCCATGATGGGAAAAATATGGCCAGGCTGGACGATATCTTCCGGATGCGCGTCAGGTGCAACCGCCGCCTGTACGGTTTTTGCGCGATCGTGCGCGGATATGCCGGTAGAGACTCCTTCTGCCGCTTCAATGGAAAGGGTAAAAGCGGTATTGAATTTGCCGCCATTGTCGCGGGTCATCAATTCCAGCCCAAGCTGGCGGCAACGTTCTTTTGTCAGTGTCAGGCAGACCAGGCCGCGTGCGTGAGTCACCATGAAGTTAATAGCTTGCGGTGTCACAAAATCTGCGGCTAAAATCAGGTCACCCTCGTTTTCGCGGTCTTCGTCATCGACAAGAACCACCATCTGGCCTGTACGAAAGGCATCAATAATTTCTTCTGTAGAGGAGATTGGCATAATCAGATCCCTGGAAACCTCATATTCTAAATGAATATGACCTCAGGCGTGGAAAGGATAAGATACGTTGGCAGCAATGGTTTTGTCTTTTTCCGGATTTGCCTATACTGCTTATTTTTGCTCAAGGTAACGCGATGTCCTGGTTAATATTGTTTCTTGCCGGTCTTTTTGAAATGGGATGGGCCATCGGATTGAAATACAGCGAAGGATTTACCCGGATATGGCCCAGCGTATGGACGGCGGTTTCGATGCTGATCAGCGTGGTTTTGCTTGGCCTTGCCATGAAAAACCTCCCCGTTGGGACCGCTTATGCTGTATGGGTCGGGGTGGGTGCTGTCGGTACGGTGATCCTGGGAGTTTATCTTTTTGGTGATCCAATCAATCTGCCCAGGATCATCAGCATGGGGTTGATTGTCGCAGGGATTATCGGGCTTAAACTGGCGTCACCAGATTAAGCCCGCTTTGAACAGGCAGGGCGGTTGAATTATTTGCCGATGCAGAACCGGGAAAAAATCACGCCAAGCAGATCGTCTGAGCTGAAGTTTCCTGTGATGCTGTTCAAGGCATCCTGGGCCAGCCTCAGTTCCTCTGCCAGCAGATCGAGTGCCGGTTTTTCCTGCGCTATCTGCTGTGATGCAATGGCCAGATGCTCTCCGGCGACTTTCATGGCAACCAGGTGGCGCTCCCTGGCCAGATAGTTGGATTCGCCCGTCTGGTGCCAACCGGCTATGCGCAGCAGTTCATCGCGCAGCAGGTCGATCCCGCTGCCGTCATGCGTGGAAAGATAAACCTGGGTTGTGTCCAGAATATGATCAACCGAAGGACGGTGACCGGAAAGGTCAATCTTGTTCCAGACCTGGATGACAGGTATGCCGTCCGGGAATTCTGCGGCCACTTTTTCATCGTTGCGTGTGGGACCCTGACTGGCGTCCAGGAGATGCAGGATGATGTCTGCCCGGCTGATTTCTCCCCAGGCGCGTTCAATACCGATTTTTTCCACCTCATCACTGGTATCCTGGTCGGTCCTGAGCCCGGCGGTATCGATGAGGGTGATGGGCACGCCATTAATCTGTATGGTTTCCACCACCTTGTCACGGGTGGTACCGGCAATAGGGGTGACAATGGCAACATTATTGCCCGCCAGTTTGTTTAACAGGGATGATTTCCCGACATTGACCTGTCCGGCAAGCACGACATGAAGTCCTTCCCGTAAAAGCGCTCCCTGTGCCGCCTGAACAAAAATGTTTTCAAGCAGTTCGCGAATGGATGCCAGTCTGCCGCTGGCATCCGCTTTCTGGACAAACTCAATATCTTCTTCAGGAAAGTCCAGGCTGGATTCCACCAGCGCCCGCAACTGGACAATCTGGTCAACCAGTTCATGAATTTCTCTGGAGAAGACACCCGAAAGGGAACGGGATGCGGATCGGGCCGCAGCCTCTGTTGTTGCCTCAATCAGGTCAGCCACCGCTTCTGCCTGTGCCAGGTCCAGCTTGTCATTCATGAATGCCCGGCGAGTAAACTCGCCCGGCTCGGCCAGTCTCAAACCGATAGTTTTTCCGGCTTCCAGGCAGCGTTCCTGCAGCATTTGCAGGACAATCGGACCACCGTGCCCCTGCAGTTCGAGAACCTCTTCTCCGGTATAGGAGTGTGGTGCCTTGAAGTACAGGACGATACCCTTGTCGATCAGGTTGTTTTCATGGTCGGAAAAAGGCAGATAGTAGGCATGACGCGGCGTAAGCGGGAGAACCGATGGCGACAGTGCGCCAAACAGTTTTTGCATGACAGGTGAAAGGTCTTTTCCGGAAATACGGATGATACCAACACCGCCGCGACCCGGCGCTGTTGCGATGGCAATAATCGGGGAGGAATCCATATTTTTTATGCTGATGAATGAAATCGGATGTTAGGGATAAAATTTTCTTCTGGAGCTG
>JAAZED010000318.1 GCA_012512465.1 Oxalobacter sp.
CGCAATAATCAGATTATCTATGGTCGATGTGCCATACCCTGGACGTTTGCCGCACCATTTTCAGCCGCTGGAAAAAAGCAACCAGAAAAACACCGCTCCATCTTATTTCCAGATTGCTCACGCTGCAAAAACCACGACAGCGTTGAGGGCAACTGACTTCGCGGGCAGGCCGGTCAAACGCTCAGTGAAATATGAGAACCCGTATCAAAGCTGGAATTTGCGCCAGAGGCATCATAAAGTGCTGAATCGCTGCTCATCGATGCCATGTTTACACTTTCCACCACCAACTGTAAGTCGTCGGCAACTTCCGCAGCATCCTCTTTCAGCGCCGTCATGTTCCCGGCTCCAGATGTCTTTTGTGATTCAGCAATGGCTTTTTCCACTTCGTCAAGATCTCTTTTTGCCTTCCTGATTTCTTCCTTGTCAGCCTTGTCCTGCGCTTTGACCTGCCGCATCAGCGCCCTGATCTTGTCTGCCAGCTGCTTTGCTTTGGCCATAAAATCAGCATCCGGATCGTTCTTTTGATAGGCAGAAAGCTTCTTGGCCAAAGGGGGTGTGCTGTGGCTGGTTTTGTCAGATTGTTGTTGCTCGTCTGGATTCGCTGCCTGACCTGGCTGTGCAGCAACGGAAGGATCAGCACTGGCAGAAGCGTTACCATCAACAGGCGTTTCCTCAACCTGCTGGACAGTTTCATCTGCCGCGACCATGCTGGTCGTGGCAGCGGTAGCGGCAACGGCAGCAGCGTCAGCCATACTTGCATCAACACTGGCCGTAACAGGAGCTTCCACGGGATTATCGGCAATATCAATGGCACTGCCTGCTTCAGCCTCCCCTGTATCGGTCTGCTGTGCCGGTGCGCCGGCAGTAGCAGCAGGCTCTGCAGAAGCACGCTGATCTTCGCCGCCAGCACTGCGATACTGGGCTATCGCATCTTTTAACTCCCTGGCCAGACGTGCAATTTCCCGCGGCGAGATTTTGACGGTTCCAGCCATTCTCTGCAGCCCCTCAATGCGCTGCTTTAACATTTCAATTCTCATGCTTGCTGCCATCTTGCGGGCATTTGTCGCCATGGATTTCATGTTATTGATATTACCCACGGCCGCCTTGGATGAACCGATAACGCCCTGCTTTCCTGCCGAGTCCTTTGTTTTGTCAAATGCAGGCGCACCGCTTTCCCGGAGATTTTTGGGCTTGCTGTTGAATTTGTCTCTGGCATTACCGCCTTGCTGAAGCAACGACGCAAGGCCTGACCGCACATCGGTCATCATAAGAAACCTCTTTAAAGTAAACGCTTGTTTTTATTACTATATCGGCGTAATACGGGTTTTCTTTAGAGAGCAGCAACCTGAACGCAACTCATCTACCTCACGTTCCGGATATTGAAGGGGATGAAAGAAGGGATGACTCATGCGATGAAATTGACCGCAGGCCGATTGTCCTGCATTTCACCTGCGTCAAGGAAGTGAGAAGTGGCTCCGATTGTTTGGACAGGATTTTGTCCTACTTAAGTGTGTTCCTTGCGGTTAAAGTGTTATCCACGGTGCCGCCTTCAGCAATAAAGGTGCTGGAGGCGAGTGCGGTGGGTAACCCGTTCATCACCTACGCTGCCATTTCCGGCTGGTGCAGGTTGTCATAGTAAAACCGATCCGGTGGTATGCCGTCAAGCGATTGGTGTGGCCGTTTCCGGTTATAAAAATCAAGATAGCGCCCGATCCCCTGTTTTACCGCGCTTACCGTGTCATAGGCACGCAGATAAATATCCTCATACTTGAGGGTTTTCCACAGGCGCTCAACAAACACGTTATCCCGCCAGGCACCCTTGCCATCCATGCTGATGGCAATCTGATGGGCTTTGAGCAGCTGCGTAATTTCCAGGCTGGTGAACTGACTGCCCTGGTCGGTATTGAAGATGTCCGGCCTTCCATAACGGTGGATCGCTTCCTGCACCGCTTCGATACAGAAGTCCGCTGTCAGGGTGTTGGAGATGCGCCAGGACAGAACTTTCCGGCTGGCCCAGTCCATTAC
>JAAZED010000319.1 GCA_012512465.1 Oxalobacter sp.
AATCTGGTCAGCATAACCCAGTGCCAGACGCCCCGCCTCTGTCAGGACAATACGCCGTCCCTGTGGCGCAAACAGCGTTTTCCCCACGGCCTTTTCCAGGAGAGATAACTGCATGCTGATCGTTTGCACAGCAACACCCAGCCGCCGTGCTGCCCGGGTTATCCCGCCTTCCTTGGCAACAACCCAGAAATAATAGAGATGACGAAAATTAAGATTAGGATTGCTCATTGTTCAGTTTTTTTGAAGTAATCGTACTATTATCTTCTCTTTTTTTATGCGCAGCTATTCTTTAAAATATCAGCATAGGTTATCGCAGGAGAAAGTATGACACCCACTATCATCGCCAAAGGCATAAAAGCCAGTGAATCACTCAGAGAATATATTACAAAGCGCTTGAATAGCGTGATGACCCGTACACAGCACAGTATTCAGGATATCACCATCCGTCTGACCGACCTGAATGGTTCGCGTGGCGGTGTCGACAAACGCTGCCTGATTCATGTGAAATTACCAGGCATATCGCCGATTATCGTCACCGGCTTTGCTGCGGATATTACCAGCGCCATTGATATGGCCACGCAACGGGTCTCAAAAGTCGTCAGCCGGGTTCTATCAAGGACAAAAGCCATCCCGCATGTCACCATGCCGTTGTATATCAAGAAATCTTTTCTGGGCACCTGAAAAAAACAACGCTTTCATGCTCCTTGTGCAAGCGAATAATCCATTCTGACCGATGCGGTTTTACTGGAATAATAACGGCTTCTCCTTCTTTTTACGACAAGGAACCATTGCATGAAATCGACCCTTTCTTATTTCACCTGGTCGTTTGCTGCATGTATTTTGGCCGTTATCGGCGCTTTCTTCCTGGGCGGTGTCGGGGCGGTACTGACGGTTGTCTTTCTTACCGCACTGGAAGTTGCCCTCTCATTTGACAATGCCGTTGTCAATGCCGGTATTCTCAATCACTGGAATGACATCTGGCGCAGGCGCTTTCTGTTATGGGGCATTATTGTTGCCGTTTTCCTCATGCGCCTGGTCTTCCCGCTTCTCATCGTGGGTATTGTGGGCGATATGGGACCGATTCATGCCATTGAACTGGCCATTTACCAGTCCGCCGAATATTCCCGGATCATGACTTCCGCACACCATCAGGTGGCGGCCTTTGGCGGCGCATTTTTACTCATGGTGTGCTTCAGCTTTTTTGTTGCGCGGCACAAAACAGAGCACTGGCTGCATTACATCGAAAAACCGCTGACCAAACTCGGACAGATGGAAGCCATAGAAGCAGCAATTGCCCTGATCATTATCATTATCGTTTCCTATATCCTGCCGCCGGAAAAACGCAATGAGTTCATTATTGCCGGTATGTGGGGCGTTATTACCTTTATCCTCACCAAAGGGCTGGCATCACTGCTCAGTCCGGGGGATGAAGAAACAGCCCAGCACGTTGTCAAACAGGGGGTTGGCGGATTTTTATACCTTGAACTGATCGATGCCAGTTTTTCATTTGATGGGGTACTGGGTGCTTTTGCGCTGACCAATAATCTTTTCATTATTGCGCTCGGACTGGGAGCCGGTGCGATGTTTGTCCGAAGCTTCACCATTCTTCTGGTTGAGCAAGGCACATTAAACCAGTATCGTTACCTGGAACACGGTGCATTCTGGGCAATTGGTGCGCTTGCCATGCTGATGATGTTTGGTGTGAATGCCCATATTCCGGAAGCGGTCACCGGCCTGTTGGGCGCCTTGCTTATCATCGCCTCCCTGGTCAGTTCCATTATTGCCAACCGGCGGGAAAACAGCAGGGCATCAAAAAATTAATGTCCCCGCCCACCAGGCAACAGCCGCAATAAAAGCAGAGGCAGGAATCGTCAGGATCCACGCCCAGACAATATTACCGGCAACCCCCCACCGTACCGCCGACATTTTTCTGGATGACCCGACACCAACAATAGCGCCGGTAATGGTATGGGTTGTGGACACCGGAATACCAAGCGCTGTCGCAACAAAGAGTGTAATTGCCCCCCCTGTCTCGGCACAGAATCAGCCCACGGGTTTGAGCTTCGTTATTTTCTGCCCGATGGTCTTGACGATACGCCATCCGCCAAAAAGCGTGCCCCCGCCAATAGCGGCATAACAGCTGATCACGACCCATAACGGCAATCGCTCCTCGGTTCCCGTTGCACCTGCCGCAATCAGAAGCATCCAGATGATACCCATGGTTTTCTGGGCATCATTGCCGCCATGGCCGAGACTGTATAAAGAAGCCGACACCAGTTGCAATCGCCTGAACCACTTGTCGACCTTTCCGGACTGGGAATTGACAAAAATCCACGACACCAGAAGCATCATGAGCGAGCCGAGCATGAACCCGAGAAAAGGAGAGATCACGATAAACGCGATGGTTTTAAACAGCCCGGAGGCAATCAGCGAACCGGCCCCGGCTTTGGCGATTGCGGCCCCGACAAGCCCGCCAATCAATGCATGAGAAGAAGAGGACGGGATACCGTAGTACCAGGTGATAACGTTCCAGGCGATGGCGCCGACAAGGGCGCCGAAAACGACATAATGATCAATAATGGCAGGATCAACCGTTCCCTTCCCGACCGTTGCCGCCACATGCAGATCAAAGACAAAAATCGCGACGCAGTTGGACATGGCTGCCATCGCAACAGCAGTATGCGGCTTGAGAACGCCGGTGGAGACGACTGTTGCAATCGCATTGGCCGCATCATGAAAACCATTCATGAAGTCAAAAACAAGTGCCAGTCCAACAAGGAAAACCAGAATATAGATGCTGAATTGATAAGTCGGCATGAGCTTCAGTCAGTCAAAGAAATAAGATAAATGAGGCAGTTTATGAGATGTCCGATTGGCCCGGCATCCTGTTTTCACACTCATGCGTTTTCCACAACGATGCCCTCGATAATATTGGCGACATCTTCACAAAGATCCGTCACCTGCTCGAGAAATTCATACATGGCTTTTAACTTGATCAGGTTGCGGACATCCGGTTCATCCCTGAAGAGTTTGGATAACGCGGCATGCATCACATGATCCGCATCCGACTCCAGACGATCCACCTCTTCACATATTTCCAGTATCTGCCGTGAATTGTTCATGTTGTGCAGAAGCGATACTGCTTCCTGGATCTTTTCTGTGCAGCCTAAGCAAAGCTCGGCAAGGCGCTGGGCTTCAGGTGTAATGACCTGAACATCGTAAAGCGAAACGGTTTGGGCCGCATCTTCCATCATGTCCAGGACATCATCCATCTTGGTAATCAACCGGTGGATATCTTCCCGGTCAAGCGGCGTAATAAACGTCTTGTGCAGGTTGCCTACCGTCATGTAGGTCACCTTGTCGGCCTGCTTTTCAATCGCCTCAATGGCATGCAGGCGTCTTTCCAGATTGTCAAATTGCGTCATCAGCGCAACCAGTTCCCGCGCCCCTTTTACACACAGTTCTGCATGCTGGTTGAACAGGTCAAAAAATTTCCCGTCCGTAGGCATAAAACGTCCAAACATAAGTCTCTTTCGCTTTCAGTTATTCAGTTAATCTGGTCCAGGCCGGCAGCAAAACTAATGGTCATACATGCCCTGCGAGCCGGAATGGTTTTCAAATTTGGTATGTTGTCCAATAAACGTTAACCTGACATCCCCGATTGGACCATTACGCTGCTTGGCAATAATGATTTCAGCAGATCCTTTATCCGGTGAATCAGGGTTATATACTTCATCCCGGTAAATAAACAGAATCAGATCCGCGTCCTGCTCAATGGAACCGGATTCACGTAAATCGGACATCAGGGGGCGTCGGTTTGTTCTTTGCTCAACCGAACGGTTGAGCTGGGAAAGTGCAATAACCGGGCAAGCCAGTTCCTTGGCCAGGGCTTTTAATCCGCGCGAGATTTCACCAATCTCTGTTGAGCGGTTTTCCCCTGCCGAATTGGGTGACATCAACTGCAGATAATCCACAATAATCAGTCCCAGCTTGCCGCACTGCCTGGCAAGGCGACGCGCATTGGAGCGCAGCGCGTCACTGGATAATGCCGGGGTTTCATCAATGAAAATCTGGGCTTCGTTCATTTTCTGAATCGCATATGTCAGGCGCGGCCAGTCATCTTCTGTCAGTTGACCGGTTCTTAATCGCTGCTGATCCAGCCTGCCAACAGAACCAATCATACGCTGGGCCAACTGGGCGCCACTCATTTCCATGGAAAATATGGCGACAGGCAACCCGTGTTCGATAGCAACAAACTCCCCGATGTTGACAGAAAACGCGGTCTTTCCCATGGACGGACGTCCCGCCACGATAACAAGATCACCGGCTTGCAACCCTGACGTCATTTTATCCAGGTCAAGAAAACCGGTGGGAATACCTGTCACTTCATTTTTATTTTCCCGATTGTAAAGCTCATCCACCCGTTCGACGACCTGCGTCAGCAAAGGCCGGATTTCCTGAAATCCCTGTGTACCGCGTGAGCCATCTTCGGCAATCGAAAAAATCTTGGCTTCCGCCTCATCCAGTATTTTCTTGACCTCTTTTCCCTTCGGATTGAAAGCCGTCCCCGCAATCTCGTCTGACGTGGTAATCAGCTTGCGCAATATGCTGCGATCACGCACGATCTGTGCATAATGCCGGATATTGGCCGCAGAGGGCGTATTTACCGCCAACGCATTCAGATAGGACAATCCCCCCACCTCATCAGCCTTGCCAATACTGGAGAGCGACTCGTAAACCGTAATTACATCAGCAGGCCGTGATGCGGCAATCAACCGGGAAATGTGCTGGAAAATAAGACGATGATCGAATCGATAAAAATCATCCTGGCCAAGCAGATCACCTATCCGGTCCCATGCGGCATTATCAAGAAGAAGGCCTCCGAGTACAGATTGCTCTGCTTCAATGGAGTGGGGAGGGGTGCGCAGGGATTCCAACTGAGGATCGACTGATACATTCATGGCTGGCATTATACCCTTTTGAGGCCGCATGAAGAAGAGCCAATTTTCATGAAACGACAACAGGACATCTTCATCTTTCCGCAGAGAAATCAATGCACTAGGTCATGCCGGTTTCCGGCATAAGCCACGGGCTCAAGAGGAGAGCGCAAGCTTTTGAAATCACAGAAAAAAGAAACAGCAGGCGGCAATAACCGTGGGCGGCAAAGCGAAGAGAAACATCATCATCGGATTGATGGATTCTTCCTCGAA
>JAAZED010000320.1 GCA_012512465.1 Oxalobacter sp.
CTGCCGGTAAAACCGGCACGCCGGCTCATTCTGTTCATTGACATCCACGAAAAGCCCTGGCCAGTCTTTCCTGACAGAATCCAGCAGGGCGCGGCCAATGCCTTTCCCCATGAATGCGGGCGCAACAAAGAGCATCTCCACTTTTGGCGGATTGATGCCAATAAAGCCCGTGATAACACCGCCCGTTTCCTGAACGCGGATTACCTCGAGGCCACCCAGCCAGAGATCGCACAATTGCGTGTAGAGGGTGTCAAAGTCCATCGGGTCAAGAAAATGGTGGGTGGCAGAAACCGACTGCATCCAGACTGTCAGGATGGCGGCATGGTCGGCTTTGGTTGCCCGCCTTATTCTTTTATTTTTCATTATTTGCACTCTTTGTCGCTCTTTTTTATCAATTTTTAATTATTTTTCACAAATAAAATATAAGGGATACGTAAGATGCAATCGGATTAATTGAGAAAAGTTTAAGGCAAAACAAAAGCCTTCTGTCTCTTTGGGATTGAAATAGTCGCTGGGCTTGAAGGAGGTGAGCCTGAGCGAGTGATTTCAGGGAGAAAGGAAAAGCAGCATGCTTGCAGTACCCGCACAATCGTCCATACCCGCATGGGGCAGGCAGCCTGCCTGCAGGGGTTTTCGCACAACCTGCCGCATAGCGGCCATGCCAGCGATGACGGCGACAGAAAAAACTGTGAAAGGCCTGCTTGAGACCCCCGCATACGGCCAGCATGTCAGGCTGACAGGCAAACTGGTCGGCTGCCCTGGCACCAGGCGTTATCTTTTTGCCGATGATACGGGAGAAATCGCCACCCGGATCAGGCGCCCGGTTTCCGGCAATATGGCTCTCCTGAAAAACCAGAAAATCGTGATAAAGGGTGAACTGAAAAGAATGGTATCGGGCGAGCATGTCCTGAGTGTCCAGACACTCAGACTGCCTTATTTCCCGGGAGGATAGCGGCTTTTTCGCCTGCCTCGCGGGCTTTGGTATTTAGTTGTTTTTATGGTTACGCCCTCATTAATTTGCCGTGGGCGAAAAGCGGATTTTTCTTGTCTGTCGAGACGCAGGGACAAAATTGGACGATGGCGTATTGAACATACGGCGAGGTCAATTTTGAACCGGCAACGAAGGCAGGCGGGAAAAAGCCGCTTTGCAGCAGGCCAGTTAAGGAGGGCGTAACCTGGTTGTCAGGTTTTATCGATCAATGTTATAGTGGTTAACAGCGTTCTCATCTGTCGTCCACCCGATGACCGCTTTGCCATCCTGTTTTCATGCAGCACAATACTCGAATGGAGGCATTATGTTTAATTCAAGACTGGGAATGATTCTGATGGTATGCGCCGGTATTTTTGTCGGCATCACCAATTATTCCTACGCACAGTACAGCGGCCCCGGCAGCTCCAGTTCCTCATCCAAGACTTCTTCTAAAGACCGGCTGAAAGAAGTGCTCGGCATTGAAAAGTCCAGCAGCAAGGATGTTGTCACGATCAAGGAACTGAGGATAGACCCGGCCTATAATGAGGATGTCACCGTCAAGGGCAAGCTGGTGAAAAAAACCGGCAGCAAGGTATACCGCTTTGAAGACGGTACCGGCACCATGAGCGTGACAATCGAGGACAGCCTCTTCAAAAACAAGGAGGTATCGGAGTCCACGACTCTCGAAATTACCGGCCGCGTGCAAAAGACCAAGAAAAAGCTTTTCAAGGAAATGGAGTTCAAGGCAAACAGCCTGAAGATTGTCAATTCCTGACAATCGGCCAGTACAGTTCTCTCCTCCAGGGTCAGGTCTGACCCTGAACTTCCGGGAGACTTGCCAGCCCCATCATGGTGTCATGCCATGATGGGGTTTTGTGTCCAGGCGCATTCCTCATTCATCTGCTGTGGGGTTTATCTTCTGCGCCGCTTTGGGTATGATCGAAACAGACGGTGTTTTGCCGCCCGCTTCTCATCAGGGAGCAAGTGCCGGGGTTTTTGTGTTGATTTTCTTTTTCAGGCGTTATTTTTGTGTATATCACGGTTTATTTTGATGCATTCCTGGTCGGTGTCCTTTCCGGTGGCGAGGACAGTGAAAGGCTGGTAATTGAATATGGCGGTGAGGAAATCTCCCTGCCGATTGACGTGGATGATGCGCACCGGCTGCAAAAACAGCTTCATGCCGGCGAGCTGCCCGGCAGGAAAGGCGCTGCCCGGCTGGTGTCCCGCAATGCGGTGGGCCTGCCGATCCGCTACGGTTTTTCTCCTTATCCCGACCAGACACTGACACGCGCTTTTGAGCTGGACGGGTTTGATTACACGGCAGATGGTTACAACGTCAACTGCATCGGCTGGCGAAATGACATCAACCCGGCCGGGTTTCTTGCACCCAAAGGCGTGATACCCGGCGTGGACGGTAATTTTGTCACAGACGGCACAGAAGGCTTTGAGATTGATGTGCCCTACCAGTTCACCAATCTGTGCACCAGCATGGGCAGCGATACGGTTTCGGTTTTCCGCGATTTCATGGCAACGGCCTGCAAAATTGCCAGTACGCCCGAGCTGCCGAGGGCAGACTTTCTGGAAAGCAAGGGGCCTGAAGCAGAAGCGCTCATTGCGCGATATTTCGAAGCGGCTTATAAACGAACAGAAAAATGAGAAGTACAAAAGGAATCACCGGGACGCCTTATGGACGCCCCGGTGTTTTTTTTTGCAGCCTTGTAAGCCGCAGATGAAAAGGGATTGGCCTATTCCAGATACATACTCCGTTCAGCCTGCCGCCGTATGGTCAATCCTTTGAGGACCCGTCCGCCAGCCTTGTTCCAGAGCAAAAAAGCATCTGCTGCGCGCTGGTACTCTTTTCTGCCTGTCAACCGGCAGACAGAAGAAGCACCAAATGCGCCGGTGCCGATATTGTACGCGAGTGACGTGCAGGCGGCTACCTTTGCAGGCGATTCTTCGAGCAATTGTGGACATTTTTGCAACGTCAGCCCCATAAACTGGGCCACGCGCTTTTTGATCTCCTCTTCTGCCTTTTCCTGTGTCCAGACATCGCCTTCTTTTACGCCGAGGGTTTCGCCGTATCCGATAGTCCAGACACCTGCCGGGCATTTGTAGGCTTTCAGACGGCAGCCTTCAAAGGCCTTGATGATGACAAGGGCCTTTTCCAGCGCAATATCTGCCGCGCTCATGAGCGTTTCTCGACGACACGGCCGACAAACCAGAAGGCAAGGATACCGGCAAGAATGGATCGATCATCTTCATCATAAAGGCGCAGGATGGCTTCCCATCCGGAAAGCCCGCTGTAAATGGCCAGGACAAACATGGCCAGCTTCGCCATGCCGTAAATCAGCAGGAAATAGTAGGTGGTAAGCGGACGAACCAGAAAATTCATCGCATCCACGATTTTCATGCCGGTTTTCTGCATCTGGCCTTCCAGCGCGGCTTTTCTGGCATCGTAAACCGCCAGCGCCTGTTCGGACTCACTGGTAAAACGCACCTCTTCCATTTTCATGGCTGAACGCGTTTTTTCCAGCTCTGCCTGCTTTTCCAGCATGGCCAGTTCGTGCGCATAATCCTTGCTCTTGTTGGCAATGGCGAAGACTTCCGGCATCATCCGCATGAGTCCGCCACCGAGCATGGACAGTAATGACATTAGCATTTTTTTCTCCTTTTTTGTGCAACAAAAAAAAGGGGTGAAAGCCTGTCGGCCTTCACCCCGAATCCAGTATAAATGCTTTGGCAAGCTGTCAAGCCCCCTTGTCCAAACATTTGTCCAATCGGCGGCTAAACCTTATCTGGTGCGGCTTTGCGAAAACCGGGCACCCGCTGAAAACGCGTTTTTTTCACCTGCCTTCCCTCACCGGTAACGGGGGGCGGAAAGCGGGATGCCACCATGCAAAAAGGGCGGGATAAACCCGCCCTTTGGCAAAACGAAAAACTGCGCTCAGAAAGTGTGCCGCAAGCCTACCTGGATACCGAAAATCTCGCTTTTCTCAACCATGGTGAAATTGTAATGTTTGCCGACAAAATCATTGCCCGCATCGAGATAGGAGACCATGCCGTAAAGCGATGTGCGCTTGGACAGGAAATGGGTATAACCCAGTGAATATTTCCAGATATCCTCGTCATTGATGCCGTCATCCCAATTGCCCCAGCTCACCCCCGCCTGGATCTGGCCGCTGCCGATCCGGTACACCAGCCCCAGGGTGGCATCGCTCTGGTCAACATCGCGACCGGACAGCATCCAGTTGGTATAGGGACCCGTGGCACCGGCATAGGTATCGGCAAAGCGGGCGCTGCTCCTGGAATCCTGGTAGCCGAGAGAGACGGTTGCCGGACCCCAGGTATAGGCGCCGCCTACATTCCAGGCCCAGGAATTGTCAGTGTCTGCCATCCGGTGGTAGTTACCTGTCAAAAAGAGCGGGCCATTATCGTATTTGAGCGTGACATTAAAGCCGTCATTGCCGTTTCTTTTGTAATAGGCGCTGTCGTGCTCATCCTCACCCAGGGAATAGGAAAGGCCAAAGGAAAAGCCGCTCCACACCGGGCTATCATAGCGCAGGGAATTGTGCAGGGTTTCTGCATACAGATTATTGCCATAGGCCAGATTGGCGCCGACACTGAAATTAAAGAAGGGGTCTAAACGGCGGTAGTTTTCAATTGCCAGATTGTATACCCGGCCCAGCCTCACCGCACCCCAGTCATTATGCTGAAGACCCACAACAGCCTGCCCCTGAAAGTCCGGCCGTCTCCTGCCTTCCTCACCTGTTGCACGGCCGCTGTTGAAATCGGCCTCATTTCTCCTGCGGGCCCGGTCACCGTCGTTGAGCTCCAGCCATTCCTCAACAGCAAAAATGGCTTTGAAGCCGCCGCCCAGATCTTCAGCGCCGGCAAAGCCGATCATATTACCGTAATTGCATGCCATCCCTGCATCACGGCCGCTTTCCCTGACATACCCGGTGTCAATATTGCCATAGATGCGCACGTTGCTC
>JAAZED010000321.1 GCA_012512465.1 Oxalobacter sp.
CCACGAGGAGTTATTACACCATATTTGCGTAAAATCTCTTTTCCCTGATATTCATGAATATTCATACTTGCCCTTCAAAATAATGGATGGCTGATTTTCATCATCCATCCTGGCTTGGTCCAATAAAACAGACGTTATTAAAGCATACGTTCCATCCGCTTCCATTATTTTTTCCGCGGATTGGTGAACGCACCCTGCTCTTTGAGTTTTACTACTGTCGCATCGTCAAAACCGCAAACCTCTTTCAGTACCTCGTCGGTATGCTCGCCCAGAAGCGGTGCCGGCAGGATCTTCTCAACAGTCCCTTCCGACATCTTGATCGGCATACCCACAGTGAAATAATCCCCGCCCGGATGGCCTTCAACCCTGACCCACATATTGCGATGCGCAATGTGGGCGTCGTTGGCAATTTCTTCAGTCGTCAAAACAGGGCCGCACGGGATGTCTTTTTCGTTGAAGAGGGCAGTTAATTCAAACTTGGTATAACTGGCAGCAAAGTCAGAGATGATTTTCCACAGTTCTGCCTGATTCTTGCGGCGCTCACCAATCTTGGAAAAGCGCTCGTCATTGACGAGCTCTTCACCCCCGATGATACGCGCCAGTGTCGGCCAGATGGCTTCCTGGACGACCATGTAAATATAGTCATTCAGACCGTGTGGTTTACAGGGAATACAATTACCAAGCTGACCACCCCCGGAGTCGTTACCGGCACGCGGCGTGGCAGTCAGACCCATGGTGGGGCGGCTGTACTCGGTGAGTTCGGCCTTCCCACCCATAAGACGGCTGTGGTCACGGAATTTGACGCGGCACAGGTTCATGACGGATTCCTGCATGGCAGTTTCAACATACTGGCCTTTGTTGCCATTATGCGTACGCTGATACAGGGCCGCGCAAATACCGATAACCAGATGCAAACCGGTACCTGTATCACCAACCTGGGAACCAGTGATGGTCGGCGGGTTTTCCGGGAAACCCGTAGTGGACATGGAGCCCCCCATTGCCTGTGCAATCGGCTCATAGGCTTTGTAGTCAGCATATGGGCCGGATGAACCGAAGCCCTTGATGGAGGCAACGATAATGGCCGGGTTGATACTGTTGATGGTTTCGTAGGAATAGCCGAGCCTTTCAAGCACGCCCGGGCCAAAATTTTCCATGAGGACATCACAATTTCTGATCAGTTCCTCAAATACCTGGCTGCCCGCTTTGCTCTTCATGTTAACGGTAATGGAGCGTTTGTTGCTGTTCAACATCGTGAAGTACAGGCTGTCTACGCCCTGGATGTGGCGCAACTGTTGGCGGGTGATGTCACCATTTGGTGGTTCCAGTTTGATGACGTCAGCACCCAGCCAGGCCAGAAGCTGTGATGCAGTCGGACCTGCCTGTACGTGGGTCATATCAAGCACGCGTACACCTGATAATGCTGCTCTGGTCCCCATGATGTGTTTTCTCCAGTTATTGTTTTTTGTTGCTTGTTACTGCGTCGATACTGCGATTACTGCACTTTGATTTTCATTGCACTGCCTCTGCAATCCGTTCATCATGTGTTTTTCGTCTTTTATCCTGCCACGGAACAAGCGGCACCCTGTCATCTGCGAGTTGCATGACTGCAGGAACCCGAA
>JAAZED010000322.1 GCA_012512465.1 Oxalobacter sp.
CCCGTTCAGCTATTGATGCTATTGCCTATACCAAGGGTCCGGGGCTTGCCGGGGCGTTACTGGTCGGGGCTTCGGTCGCCTGCAGTTTGGGTATGGCGCTGGGTGTGCCGGTGATGGGTATTCATCACCTGGAAGGGCACCTGTTATCCCCGCTGCTTTCATCTGATCCGCCCGAATTTCCTTTTATCGCGCTTCTGGTATCCGGTGGACATACTCAACTGATGCGAATTGATGGTGTAGGGCGGTACACCCTTCTGGGGGAAACGCTGGATGATGCTGCGGGCGAGGCGTTTGACAAATCAGCCAAGCTGCTTGGGCTGTCTTATCCGGGCGGCCCGGAAATATCGCTTCTTGCTGAAACAGGTAATGCGGAAAAATACCGGTTGCCACGCCCGATGCTGCATTCGAAAGACCTGAATTTCAGCTTTTCCGGATTGAAGACGGCCGTACTGACGGCGGTTAAAGATTGTGGTGAATCGCTCGATATGCGGGAAAAACAGGATATTGCCCGCGGCCTGGTGGATGCCATCGTGGATGTTCTGGTAGCCAAGTGCCTGTCTGCGCTCAAGGAGACAGGATTTAACCGGCTGGTGATCGCAGGGGGCGTGGGGGCTAACAGGCAGTTGCGTACCGCATTAAATGACATGGCCAGGAAAAAACGGTTTCGTGTTTATTATCCGGAAATGGAATTCTGCACAGATAATGGCGCCATGATTGCTTTTGCCGGTGCGATGCGTCTTTTAAATGAGCCTGGTGCGGCTGAAAAGGCGTATGGCTTTACCGTCCGTCCCCGGTGGCCCTTGCAGGAGCTGACCGGCAAAGCCTGAGTGGATGTCAGCCTATGGCTGTATGGCGTACATGGCCGAGATGCGGGCACTGTGGCGGGCAATCATCAATTCCTCAAACGTCGGAATAATCCAGACGGACACGCGGCTTTCCGGTTTGCTGATGCAGATACGCCCTGCCTGATTGGCTTCCTCATCAATTTCAACCCCCATCCACTCTATCTGTTTACAGATGGCATGCCGGATTTCGGGGGAACGTTCGCCAATGCCGGCTGTGAAAACGAAGGTGTCCAGCCCTTTGCATGCCGCTGCCAGCGAGCCGGCTTCACGTGCTACGCGATAGACAAACAGATCCAGTGCGGTTTTTGCGGCTGGATTACCCGTTGTCAGCAGGTCCCGCATATCCGGACTGATACCTGAGACCCCCAGGAGACCGGATTCCTTGTATAACAGGGTTTCCAGTTCATCAACCGTCTTTTTTTCATGCTGGAGCAGATACAGGATAACGCCCGGGTCCAGTGCGCCGGTACGGGTACCCATCACAAGTCCGTCAAGGGTGGAAAATCCCATTGTGCTGGCGACACTTCTGCGATTAACCAGTCCGCACATGCTTGCGCCGCTGCCCAGGTGGGCAATGATCGTTTTTCCGCGGGCTTCTTTGGGAGCAATTTCGCTTAATTCGTTAATGACGTATTCAAAAGAAAGACCGTGAAAGCCGTAACGGACGATACCCTTTTCCGTCAGGTGGCCCGGAATGCCATACAGGCGGGAAATATAGGGATTGGTCTGATGAAAAGAGGTGTCAAAGCAGACAACCTGACAGAGATCGGGATAACGCTCGGTAAGGGTATCGATGACATTTAAGACCCGTGGCTGATGAAGCGGCGCCAGCGGGATCAGTCGTCTGAGCCTTGTCAGTACATCAGGCGTGATCAGTGTCGGTTCGAGAAAGTCCGGCCCGCCGTGCACCATCCTGTGCCCGACCGCATGGAGTTTGTTTGGCGACAGGTGTACCTCAATCCAGTCAACCAGGAATTCAAGAAGGGTATTGCTTGAAAGATTGGAGCCCCAGCTGTGCTGGCTGACAATCTTGCGGTTACTGTCTCTGGCAATAAAGTAAGGGTCATGGCTGCCGACGCCCTCGATTTCACCAAAGGTGTGCCTTTCCAGCCTGCCATCACGCATTTCCTCAAACAGGGAAAATTTGTAGCTGGAAGAGCCGGCATTGATGACAGCAAAATAACGCAGGGCAGGGGCAGGCGTGGTGTGCGTCATCAGTTATCTCCCATGCGGTTATTGTTGTCACAAAAGTCAGACATCATTTTTTCCCAGATAGGCATTCAGATCATGGTGCAGCATGGCGCCTATTCTTTCTACCGTAATGTCAGCTGGCGGGTAGGCGGCGATATTGTTCGGGTCCAGCGCATAATGTCCCTGGCGGGGAAAGACGGTTGTCAGGCGCTTGCCGAGCTGCGCTTTCATGGCATGCAGGATTCTGAGCTTGTCGTCCACCATGACATAATGCTGCGCCGGGTATCGTTTCTGGACTTCATCGAGCATCTCTTCCTTATGAATAGTGATGAGAACGCGTCCTTCAACCGCATTCCACAGGCCCGAACGCAAGACTTTATGTGGCTGGAAAACGACATCGCCATCAGAAAGAATAACCGTTTTTCCCCATTGCCGGACAAATTCAAGCGCTGCCAGGGCGCCGGAATATAATCGTTCCATGAAGGGATAATCCAGGAGAAAAGATGACATGAGCAAAAGGCGAGGTTCATTGAAGTGGTGTTTTCGGTATCGTTGCAGGGCGCCCAGGTAGTCGGCATAGCCCCGTTCGGCCCGCAGTTCCTCAAAAATCTCCCAGTAGCGGCTTTCGTTTTCCGGCCCGAATTCGCCAAGCAGGTGCTGCTTTAAATCAGCCGTCACCCGATCATTGTCGAGCAGGGTGTTGTCGACATCAAACAAAAATACGACGTCTTCCTGATGGTGCATGGCCGGATCCTGTTCTGGTGATATAAACCGAAGTCATCCGTTTCAATTATGTCCTGTGGAAACAATATCTGCAAACCGGACACTTGCCGACGGGCAGGCCCTGCCATAAAGCGCCTTACCGGTTCATCAATAAAAGGGTAGAATCCTCTATCTAAGTTTGAGGGTTTACGCACGATATGCCTCAAAAGAAATCAAGGAAACCGCAGTTCACCATATTTTTATCTGGTGAAAGTCAGAAATCAGTCGCACATGAATTCAGATAAACAGAATCAGCCTGCTGCAACAAAAACCGCGCTGCCGGATTTTCAGGCTCCGCCTGTGCCGCTTGATACGCCGGATTATCTGCGAAAAATTTACTGGTGGGCCTATGAGCATCCGCTTGCCGTGAAATTCTGGGACCGGGGTTTTCTCATTAATTTTATCCTGCTGGGCAATTACACCCGCCTGGTCGATGCCGTGCTGGACGTGTTTCCGAAGCCGATTACAGGGGCCATGCTCCAGATTTCCAATGCCTACGGCCAACTGGTGCCGCGCATTCAGCAGCAATTGGGCGACGATGCCCATTTTGACCTGATTGATATCCTGCCGGTGCAACTGGAAAAATCACGGGGCAAGCTGAAGTTGCCGGATGAGCGCATCCGGATGTTCCAGTGTGATGCCACGGCATTGCAGTGTCCGGACAACAGTTATGACAATGTGCTGATGTTTTTCCTGCCGCATGAATTGCCGAAGGACAAGCGCCGACAGGCGCTGTCAGAAGCCTTGCGTGTGCTTAAGCCCGGCGGTAAACTGGTGCTGGTTGAATTTCATCGGCCGGATGTCCTGCATCCGCTCCGTTTGTGGCAGCGTCTCGTTTTTCTTTTATTTGAACCCTTTGCCATGGATATGTGGCGCCATGAGCTGACACATTATTTTCCTGGTGATGTGAAGTATCGTGTCATCAGCAAAACCACCTACTTTGGGCGCCTGTACCAGCGGCTGGTTGTCACCAAGGAATCATGAGGGTTTCAGCGGTATCATGCCCCGGATTTCAACGGAAAGTAATAATTACGGTTCCGCTTTGAATTTTCTATGGTTTTTATCCGGATTTAAGATATAATTTCAAGATTTTCCGTATCGAACTTTTTTTGGAAACATTATGGTCGTTATTCGTTTAGCTCGTGGAGGCGCAAAAAAGCGCCCTTTTTACAGAATTGTTGCTGCTGATTCCCGCAGCCGCCGCGATGGTCGCTTTATTGAGCGCATCGGCACCTACAACCCTTTCGCTGCTGAAAGTGAAAAGGGTCTCTCTATTGCAACTGACAGGCTGGC
>JAAZED010000323.1 GCA_012512465.1 Oxalobacter sp.
GCTTTCCGGAGCTCCCCGATATCCTCATTGCTGTTTGCCGCATCCGTCATATACATGATAAATCCGGCGTGGGATCCATTCTGGTAATACTTTCGCCGGAAAAGCGTGGCGGCTTCATTCAGCCAAGCCGACTGCAAGGCGCTAAGATACGCTGGCATGCCATAGATTTCCTGATTGATATCCGCTTCCATCAACTGAAAAACCGATCCCTTGGCAAACTCATGCTCCTGTTTCCAGCCATGGACGAAATAATAAGTATCCGGCTCAATGCCCCGGCGGGTGAACTTCGCCAGCGAATGTTTCAATTCAAGTGTCTTGCCGAGCCGGTTTGTTTTTCTTTCCGGATAGGCATTGCCAAAAACAAGGAAATCCAGCGCCAGCTTTTCAAAGGTGGAAAATGACAGCTTCGGGTGCGGGATAAACGTGGATGCCAGGATATTGCGCTTGGCAAAAATAGCCGATTCGTGATGGACATTGGCACGAAGCGACTTCGCCAAGCCATCAAGGCTGATCGGTGTTTCGTACCACCTGCCGTTTGACCAGCACTCAATGTAATCCAGTATTTCGCGCCGGTCGAGCATCGGGACGGGATCGCCAAAAGAAAAAACCTCCATGTCCTGTTTGCCTGTCACCGCTTTTTCCTGTGTTTCGCTCATCTGTAAATCTCCATAAATGACTGTCTGTTTTCTGTATTCCCTGCCAGCGGCTCGTTATCCAGAACGTGCATGACTGCCCAGGCAAGATCAGCATGGCCGGTTGCTTCTGATCTTCCGGCTACATAGGTAACGTGCTGGCCGCTGGCGGTCATGTTTTTCCGGATTGCCATGAAAGACTGGACGATATCGAGGCTACCGGCATCAAATTCCAGCCGTCCGTTGTTTATGACGTTCTGCGCCTTGAGAACCATCCGACCCTTGCTTTCCGGGCTGTAAAGTATTTTTTTAGCGCCGGGATAAAACTTCCGGACAACCTCATACACACCTAAACCCATGCCGGTGGCATCGATGCCGATATATTCAACGTTGTACTGCTGCGTCATTTTCTCGATTGCCTGTCCCATCGCCTCAAAATCCATCCCGCGCCACTGATGCTTTTCCAGCACCCGGAATTTTCCGGGAAAGGTCAAAGGCGGAGCCATGACAACACAACCGGCACTGTCTCCGGATCTGGACGGATCAAACCCTATCCAGACGCCCCGGTTTCCGAAAGGCCGCGCGGTATATGGCTTGTAATCGTTCCACGCATCCCACGAATCGACCATGCAGCGCTGCATGACGGACAGCGGGAATATCGATGCCGTATCGTCGATAAAATTACACATCAGCAGGTTGTCGAACTGATCCGGGCTGTATTCGTAATTCCGAAGCTCATCGATGTCGAACAGGTCACACCCCCCTTTTTCCGCATCCTCGATTGTGACAATTTGCCGCCAGACCCTGTCCTCGCACAGCCGCCCTTCGGCAAGGCTCTTGTGACTGACATCGATCTGCACCCGATCCTCTTTTTTCCGGCGGCGGTTGAAGGAATCGCCCGTCCAGAACGGATACGCTTCATGGCTCATTGACGAAGGTGTGGAAAAATAGGTTTTGCGCCAGCGTTTATGCAGTGCCATGCCGGAGGCCACCTTATTGAGCTCTTCAAATTTGAATGTCCAGAAAAACTCGTCAAAGTAAAAATTGCCGTGATACCCCTGAGCGGTCCTGGCATTGGTGCCGAGGAAATACAGATGGGCACCATTGGACAGGACAATCGGGTCGCCTTTTAATTCGACCCCGCAGGCCTCCATGGCAAACTGCACGATGTACTGCCGGAAAACGTGCGCCTGCGATTTCGAGGCCGAAAGAAATATCTCATTGCTGCCGGTCTCGACAGCATCGACCAGCGCTTCACGGGCAAAGTACCAGGTTGCACCAATCTGTCGGGATTTCAGGATTTCCCGGGTGCGATGAAAACGGTTTTCAAACCAGTTATGCTGGAACTGGAAAAGCGCATCCAGAAAGGCTTTTTTCAGCATTTCCTTCTGCTCATCTGTGAAGTGATTTTTTTCGTTTCGCTTTCCGCCGGCATTACGGTTTGCAATATTCGGATTGAGATCACCCTCATGCCCGCCGGGCGCTTCATACCGTCTA
>JAAZED010000324.1 GCA_012512465.1 Oxalobacter sp.
CGGCCTGGGTGGCCAGCTGGTTGGCCTGCCTGGCATTGTCTCCATTCTGGCGGACGGTGGAGGTGATTTCTTCCATGCTGGACGCGGTCTCTTCGAGCGAACTGGCCTGCTGTTCGGTCCGCGCGGAAAGGTCCTGGTTGCCGGAGGCAATCTGGGCCGAGGCCGTGGCGATGGTGTCGGCACTGGTTCTTACCTGGGAGACAGCATGGTACAGGCTTTCGTTCATGTCTTTCATGGCCTGCATGAGCTGCCCGGTCTCGTCGGTGGTCTTGACTTCGATACGGCTCGTCAGGTCACCGGATGCCACGGTCTGCGCGACTTTTACTGCTTCGTTCAACGGGCCCGTTATGCCCGCCGTCAAACGCCAGGCGACGATGAGGCCGATAATGATGGCGGCAGCGGCTATCGCAAGGATGATCGTGCGTCCCGTCGCATAAGCGCTCTGGATTTCTTTTGCCGCGGTCTGGGAAAGCTTGATCTGCGCATCGCGCAGCGCCTCGAAACCTTTTACATATGCCTCATTATCCGTGACCAGCACCGTGGTGGCAATTTCGGCCGCCTTGTCCTTGCGTCCGGACTCATAGAGCTTGATAATCTCGGCGACATGGCTGCGGATGGTTGCACGGTGGTTCTTGGCCGTTTCCAGCAGCACCTTTGCTTCCGCATCGATCTTGAGTTCGTTGATCAGGCCGAGATAATGGTCAATCTGTTCGGTATACTGGCCCAGGGATTTTTTGCGCTGCTGGAAATTTTCATCACTGGCGGCAACGCCGAGGGCGCGTGCCATTGATCCGAAACCCTCTGCATTCTTGCAGATTTCCCGGGCGTACCCCTCGATGGCCACGGTGTTTTTCATCGTATAATCAGATTCAGCGGCTACCTTTTGCAGCTCATAAACACCGACACCGGCCACAGCCGCCATCAGGGTCAAAATCAGGATAAACCCTGAGATCAGACGTGCACCTATTTTCATGTTTCTCTCCCCGCTTTTTACATAATGGATCTGACAAGACAAACCCGGTTTCAGACATTTATTCCCTTGGCAATGCCGTATCTGAGAGCCCCATATCCGGGGCTGACATCAGCTTTTCAATGTCAACCAGGATCAGCATCCGGTCTTCCAGTGTTCCCAGGCCAATCAAGTTGTCTGTGTCCATCAGTGTACCCATGGGCGGTGCAGGACGGATCTGTTCGGGAGTAAGCGCTATGACATCCGATACCGAATCAACCACCATTCCCACGATCCGCTCCCCTATATTGAGGATGATGGTCACGGTCAGATGGTCGTAGTTGGCTTCACCAAGATTGAACTTGATGCGCATGTCGATGATGGGAACGATGGCCCCCCGCAGATTGGAGAGCCCTAAAATGAAGCCGGGTACGTTTGCCAGCTTGGTTGTCGGCTCGTACTCCCGGATTTCCTGGACTTTCAGGATATCAATACCGTACTCTTCATTTCCCAGCCTGAAGGCCAGATACTCCTGCGGCGCGGATGCCACGGTGTTTGAAGATGCATTAGTAAGTTCAAGGTTCGTTACCATTGCTTTCTTTCAGTAAAGAAGTTCAGTTATCAGCACAAGGTGTTATTTTTATTTGACATTGATAAAAATAACACCTCACCCGAAGCATTATAACTAAATATTGACGTATGGAAACACCCTCATACGAGGTTTTATCTATTTTTTCAGTTTTTTCAGACATGGCCAGAATATTCCTGTTTTTCAGCATCTTTTGTTTGATGCACCCATTGCACTATCAGCAGCCTCCACGCATCCCACCGGGTTAAATCATCCTTGACATGCAAAAAAGCCGGGCGTAATGCCCGGCTTTTTATATGGATAAAATCCGTCTGAATCAGAACTCTTCCCACTCCGCATTATCATCCGCAGCAGTAACAGCCATTGCAGCAGTAACAGCCATTGCAGCAGCAGGAGCTGCCGCCTTGACAGGCGCTTTCAGTTGCCTGGCTGCCGGTTTAGCAACCGGTTTTTCCGCTGGCCGGGCAGCACTTGGCGATGACAGCGCGGCACGTGACGCGCCGCCACCGGTACCGACATTAAACATACTCACCACGCCAACCAGCGTACGGGCCTGGTCCTGAAGGCTCTCGGCTGCCGCCGCTGCTTCTTCTACCAGTGCTGCATTCTGCTGCGAGACGGTGTCCATTTCGGTCACTGCCTGGTTGACCTGCTCAATACCCTGGACCTGTTCCTGCGTGGCCATGGTGA
>JAAZED010000325.1 GCA_012512465.1 Oxalobacter sp.
AATGGTACGTCTGGGGAGCTGGCTTGCCAGCAACAGCTTGTCTACAACAAGTTTCATTCAGGCCTCCCTCGTACTTCTTGTTTTAATTGTCATAAAAAAATCAGGTAATCAGAGTAGGACTTTTCATCCCGGTGTGCTCAAGAATACCGGCAGTTTCTGATGCAATGCCAATCAGATCCGCCAACGCGGCCTGCGGGTCCAGGTCATGCATATTCTTGTCGGATTCATACCGGTCAAAATAAACACGCAATGTCGCACCAACCGTACCCGTACCCGAGAGACGGAAGATAATGCGTGAACCATCAGCAAACAAAATGCGTATACCCTGTTTTTCCGAAACCGAACCATCCACCGGATCGGTATAGCTGAAATCATCTGCCCGCTCAATCACGTTTGAGCCAAAGCGCATGCCTGCCAGAGAAGGCAGTTTTTTCCGCAAGTCCGTAATAAGCGTATTGGCACGCTCAGCGTCCACGTGCTCATAATCATGCCGTGAATAGTAATTCCGGCCATAACGCGACCAGTGTTCTGCGGCCAGCGCATTGACTGATTTGCCGGTAGCGGCAATCAGGTTCAGCCAGAAAAGAATTGCCCAAAGCCCGTCTTTTTCCCGTATATGGCTCGAACTGGTTCCGTAACTTTCTTCGCCACACAAACTGATTTTGCCGGCATCCATCAGGTTGCCAAAAAACTTCCAGCCGGTGGGCGTTTCATAACAGGGAACCTTCAGTACCGCAGCCACATGATCGGCAGCCGTTGACGTTGGCATGGATCGCGCGATACCGGCAATTCCCTTGCTGTATCCCGGTATCCGGGTGGCATTGGCGGCCAAAATGGCCAGGCTGTCAGAGGGACTCACGGCAAAATGGCGTCCGACAATCATGTTGCGATCCGCATCACCATCGGTTGCTGCACCAAAATCCGGGGCATCAGACCCATTCATGATTTCAATCAGTTCATGCGCATTAACCGGATTAGGATCCGGATGATGGCCGCCAAAATCCTCAAGCGGCACCGCATTCACAACTGTGCCTTCCGGCGCACCAAGTTCACCTTCAATAATCCGGGTGGCATAGGGGCCGCATACAGCATGCATGGCATCAAAGCGCATGGTGAATCCGCCTGAGAAAAGCGAACGGATCGCATCAAAATCAAAAAGTGATTGCATCAACCCGGCATAATCAGAAACGGAATCGATGACTTCAATTTTCATCCCCTCCATTTCTGTCGTACCGATCCGGCTCAAATCGACATCGGGCGCATCGCTGATACAGTACCCGGTAATCACCTGCGAACGGGCATAGATAGCTTCAGTGATTTTTTCCGGCGCAGGGCCGCCGTTTCTGATGTTGTATTTGATGCCGAAATCCCCGTCCGGTCCGCCAGGATTATGGCTGGCCGACAGGACAATACCGCCGTATGCTTCATATTTACGAATAATGCAACTCACTGCCGGGGTAGACAGAATGCCATGTTGCCCAACGAGAACGCGTCCCCATCCATTGGCTGCCGCCATACGTAAAATCGTCTGAATGGCAACAGGATTGTAATAACGCCCATCCCCGCCAAGCACCAGCGTTTGCCCGGAAAGCCCGTCAAGTGAATCAAAGATGGACTGGACAAAATTTTCAAGATAGTGGGGTTGCTGGAAAACGGTCACTTTCTTGCGCAAACCCGATGTCCCGGGCTCCTGCCCTGCCACTGGTATTGTTGATATCGTCTGAATGGACATGTTTGCTCTCCTGTTCGAAAAAACAACCGGTAATGTCGTCTCATCAACTGAAGTCAGGACTGATGCGCTCTTATCAGTGACGCCTTAACCTATGTTATCAAGTTTAACGAGGAACTGCCAGCAGTATAGTACGAGGGTGCAAGAGCGCCTGAAACTCCAGGTGCGCTCCCTTTTCCATTTCACCATCACTATCCATCTCCAGTTGCCATCTTCCTCCTGGTAACCGGAAAACCACTTCCTGTGCTGATGCATTCATCAGTACCAGGCAATCACGTGATGCGCCATTGGTGCGAATCAAGAGCCCCATACAATAATTACTCTTGTTGTTCCATGCATCTCCCGAGATTTCACCTCCGGCACTCGACAGCCAGCGGATCGTGTAATGGGAATTGGCCAGAGCGACCGTTTCTTCCTCAAACCATCGTGAATACCCCAGCGCAGGATATTGCTTGCGCAAACGGATCAGTTCACGGACATATTGAATGAAGTCCGTGTCGGCATCCTGCCAGTTCAACCAGGTAATTTCATTATCCTGACAGTACGCATTATTATTGCCCTGCTGGGTTTGCCCCAACTCATCCCCGGCTAAAATCATGGGGGTCCCCTGGGAAAACAGCAGCGTGGCCATCATGGCCCGTTTGTATTGCCCCCGCAGCGCATTCACATTGGCCCCGGTTGCCGGTCCTTCCACACCGCAATTCCAACTGTGGTTTTTGTTATGTCCGTCCCGGTTATCTTCCCCGTTTGCTTCATTATGCTTGTGGTTATAGCTGACCAGATCCTGCAGGGTGAAGCCGTCATGGGCAGTAATAAAATTGACGGAAGCCGAAGGCATGCGGCCTTCATGTCTGAAAATATCGCTTGATCCGGCAAAACGTCTGGTGAATTCCCCCAGTGTTGGCCATTGATGCAGCCAGAATGCCCGCATCGTATCGCGGTAAACATCATTCCATTCCATCCAGCCTGGCGGAAAGTATCCCAGTTGATAACCGTTTGGCCCCAGATCCCAGGGTTCGGCAATTTTCTTGACCCGTGAGAGAACAGGATCCTGCATAATAGCCGTGAAAAAACCGGCAGTTGGGGAATACGCTTCCCTGTCCCTGCCCAGGATGGGCGCCAGATCAAAGCGGAATCCGTCGACATGCATTTCCTCAACCCAATATCTCAGCGAATCCATCACCAACTGCAATACCCTGGGATGCCCCAGATTCATGCAATTTCCGCAACCTGACCAGTCAACATACTCTGCGCGGTTATTGGGCGGCAAATGGTAGTAAACCGCATTATCAATCCCGCGAAAACTCAGCATGGAACCACCCCGGCCACCTTCGACAGTATGGTTGTAAACCACATCCATAATCACTTCGATCCCCCGGCTGTGCAGCGCTTTGACCATATCCTTGAATTCCGAAACCGGCGTTGTCCCCGGCCGGCCGGACCAGTACCGGCTTTCCGGTGCAAAAAAACCAATGGTGGAATATCCCCAATAGTTGGAGAGCCCCATTTTCAGCAGGCGCGGTTCATCGCCTCGTGCCTGAACCGGCAACAGGCTGACTGACGTAATGCCCAGATTTTCAAGATAATCCAGTACTGCCGGATGTGCCATCCCGGCATAAGTCCCCTGCAACGCCGCTGGCACATCCGGATGCCGCCGGGTAAACCCTTTAACGTGGGTTTCATAAATAATCATTTCTGCAACGGGAATATCCGGACGGGCAACCCCTTCCCAATCATACACCTCATGGATAACCTGTCCTTTCAGGGCGATGGCACCCGTATCAGCCGGGCTGTCATCACGAAAATCATCTTCCCCCCTGAACTGCCCGATAACCCGCCTGGCATAGGGGTCCAAAAGCAGTTTGTTTGCATTGAAGCGGTGACCCATTTCCGGTCGATAAGGGCCGGCAACACGATAGCCATAGACAAGACCAGGCGAAGCCTCCGGCAGATAACCGTGCCAGATGCCTTCTTCCCGTGATGACAGCCGATAGCGTTTGACTTCATGCTGGCCGGCATCATCAAAAATACAGAGTGCAACCGACTCCGCATGGGGCGCGACCAGGGCAAAATTGATGCCTTTTCCATCCCAATGAGCGCCTAAAGGCAGATGCGAGCCAGGTTCCAGTTTGTCCAGATCGCTGAAAGCCATTCATCATTCCTTTCTTATGAACATGCAGGTCGCCAGTGGCGGCACGGTTATCTCCAATGAGAAATCATGGTGATTTGACCATACCGCCTGCGTCTGAAGCTCCCCATTGTGGATGCCGCTTCCACCATAAATCTGGGCATCCGTATTGATGATTTCACGGTACCATCCGGCCCTGGGTACGCCAATCCGGTATCCGTAACGGGGAATGGGGGTGAAGTTGCACACCACCATCACAAAATCACCGTTGGCATCCCATCGAATGAAAGACACCACCGAACTATCGACATCATCATGAATGATCCATTCAAATCCTGCCGGCTCAAAATCCTGTTCGTACAGGGCAGGATAACGGGTATAGACCGCATTGAGATCGGAAATCAGGCGATGGACACCGGCATGCAGCGGGTACTGGAGCAGATGCCATTCAATACTGCCGCTGGCATCCCATTCAGCATACTGTGCAATCTCCCCTCCCATGAAAAGCAGTTTTTTCCCGGGAAAGCCCCACATGAATCCGTAATAGCAGCGCAGATTGGCAAAACGCTGCCATTCATCCCCTGGCATCTTGCCAATCAGTGAGCCCTTGCAGTGCACCACTTCATCATGCGAAAGGGGCAGGATAAAATTCTCAAACCAGGCATACATAATGCCAAAGCGCAGCTTGTCATGGTGATATTTCCGGTAGACAGAATCTTCACTCATATACGACAGCGTGTCGTTCATCCATCCCAGGTTCCATTTGTAATGAAAGCCCAGACCACCATCCCAGACGGGACGGGAAACACCCGGAAAACTGGTGGACTCCTCTGCCATCGTGACAGCTTCTTTCCTCTCGGTACCAACGATTTCATTCATTTTCCGCAAAAAGGCGATGGCTTCGAGATTTTCGCGTCCACCATACTGGTTGGGAACCCATTCACCGGGCGCCCGGCTGTAGTCCCTGTAAAGCATGGACGCAACCGCATCAACCCGCAGGCCATCTATACCGTACCGCTCTATCCAGTACAGGGCATTGCCCACCAGGTAATTGCTGACTTCTGAACGTCCATAGTTATAGATGATGCTGCCCCAGTCCTGATGCACGCCCTCCCGCGGGTCCTCGTGTTCATAAAGGCTGGTGCCATCAAAGCGGTATAAACCATGCGCATCAGAAGGAAAATGCGCAGGCACCCAGTCAAGGATGACGCCAATGCCGTTATCGTGTGCCACATCGACAAAATCCCGGAATTCATCCGGTGTGCCAAAACGCGAGGTAACCGCATAAAGGCCAATCGGCTGATATCCCCATGACCCGTCATGCGGATGCTCGGAAATCGGCAACAGCTCAATATGGGTGAACCCCAGGTCTTTCACGTAAGGAATCAGTTCCTCTGCCAGTTCGCGATAGGTCAGCCAGCGCCAGCCATCCTTTTTCCGCCATGAGCCGAGATGCACCTCATATATACTCACCGGCGCATTCAGCGCATTCGCTTTTTTGCGATCCTCCCGTGAGGGGTAAACCTCGGGAAGCCAGTGAACAATGGACGCCGTATCCGGACGAAGCTCTGCACGAAAGGCAAAGGGATCGGCTTTCAGGAGAATGTCTCCCGACTGTGCCTTGATCTCATATTTATACAAGTCACCGGGCATGAGATGGGGGATGAATATTTCCCAGACACCACACTCCACCCGGTAGCGCATCATGTGGCGACGTCCATCCCAGTCATTGAAATCGCCGACAACAGATACCCGTCGCGCATGGGGCGCCCATACGGCAAACGTCACCCCCGGCACGCCATCAAATTCCCTGGGATGGGCGCCCATTTTTTCATAAGGGCGGTGATGCGTTCCCTCTGCCAGCAGCCAGACATCAATGTCACCCAGGACGTTGGGAAAACGATAGGTGTCTTCCATATCCTGCTCATGTGTCCCCCAGTTGACACGCAAACGATAGGCGAAAGGTTCACGGCGATCGTCAAAGACCCCTTCAAACAGGGCACTGTTATTGACCCTTGGCAGGTCCATCACCACCTTTTCGCTGGCGGTATCGATAACGGAAACATGCCATGCCCCGGGAATCAGCGCACGGACAACAAGCCGCCCCTTTTTCCTGTGCATGCCCAGGATAGAGAACGGATCGCGATGATCTCCCGCTATCAGGGCCTGCAAGGCTGAATCCGGCATGATGGTTTCTGGCATTGTCTATCCTCAAAATACAACGACCCGATGAAAAACTGCCTTTGATCAACAACGAGGTCAAGGCGACCTTATAAATCAATGGTAAAACATTTTCTCCGGGAAAAATGATATTCCGGAGCAACTTTTTTGTTTTTTCTGTATGTTTTATGACAGGCTTCAGCCAAAACAGAATGAAATACCGAAAAACTACATATCCTGGTATTCCGGGCCATCACCGCCCTCAGGCGCAACCCAGATGATGTTTTCGGTCGGGTCCTTGATATCGCAGGTCTTGCAGTGCAGGCAATTGGACGCATTGATACGAAGATGAGGTGTTCCCGTCTCGTCCGTAACAAATTCATAGACCGCCGCGGGGCAATACCGTGATTCCGGCCCGGCATACTTTGCCAGATTAACCGCAACCGGCACCTGCTCATTCTTGAGCAGCAGGTGCGATGGCTGATTTTCTTCATGGTGGGTGCCGGAAAGATAAAGTGACGACAGCATGGCATTTTCCGGTACACCATCCTGATCGTATGACAACCGGCGGCTGGATGCGGCAGGCTTGAGGCTTGCATGATCCGGCTGGTGGCGGTGAAGTGTCCAGGGTGCCTTTCCACGCAGGACAACCTGATCAAGGCCGAACATGAAACTGCCCGGCAGCAATCCTTTGCCCATCCAGGGTTTGAAATTCCGGGCGCGGTAGAGTTCTTCATACAGCCAGGATTGGCGGAAAAGGCGGGGAAACGCCTTGAGCACATCCTGCTTACGTCCGGCACACAGCGCTTCAAAAGCGGCTTCAGCGGCGAGCATGCCTGACTTGATCGCTGTATGGATACCCTTCAGACTGGCACCATTCATGAACCCTGCGCAGCAGCCCACCAACACGCCTCCGGGGAAAACCGGTTCCGGCAATGCCTGCAGGCCGCCCGCTGCCAGCGCTCTTGCGCCATATTCCAGGCATTTCCCCTCCTTGAGGAAAACAGCAATAGCCGGATGGGTCTTGAGCCGCTGAAATTCGCTGTAAGGCGAAAGGTAGGGGTTGTCATAAGCCAGTCCGACCATCAAGCCGACCGCAACCCGATTGCCCGGCATATGATACAGAAAACCACCGCCGTATGTTGCATGGTCAAGCGGCCATCCCGCGGTATGAATGACAAGACCAGGCTTATGGTCTTCGGGGCGTACCTGCCATATTTCTTTCAGGCTGAGGGCATACCCCTGCGGATCGCGCCCCTTATCCAGGGAAAACTGCGAAATGAGCTGCTGTCCCAGTTGTCCGCGTGCACCTTCAGCAAAAAATGTATATGATGCAAAAATCTCAACGCCTGGCTGATACCGTGATGTCTTCCTGCCATCCCGCCCGATTCCCATGGCACCAGTCGCCACGCCTTTAACACTGCCATTTTCCGAATAGAGGATTTCTGTTGCGGCAAATCCCGAAAAGACATCCACCCCCAGTATTTCGGCCTGCTCGGCAAGCCAGCGCACCAAACGCGACAGCGAGAGCACATGGTTCCCTGTATTTTTCAGCGAATGGGGCAAGAGCATATCCGGAAGCGGAAAAGCCTTCCCCTGTGTAAGAAAGGAAAAGCGGTTCGCAGAGACAGGAACGGACGCGGGCGCGCCCTTTTTTTCCCAGCCCGGCAGCAGCTCATCCAAAGCCTTTGGATCCATGATCGCGCCAGAAATAATATGCGCTCCCGGTTCGGACCCTTTTTCCAGTACACAGACAGACAGCGCCCGTTCACTTTCAGCGGCAAGCTGTTTCAGGCGAATGGCAGCCGCCAGGCCGGCAGGGCCGGCACCGACAATCACAATGTCGTAATCCATTGTGTCTCGTGACTCTGAGAGATTCTGTTTGTTTTCAGCCATTTTTACCTGGTCAAACCATTTACTCCAACGTCATTTTTATCCGACAGGGTACGAAATCCTCTGCAATCATGCAATCATATCGGCTGCAGCCTTTTCATGACAGATACAAATGGAATTAAAACACAATGAAAAAAGACCTTCTTGAGAATATGAAACATGTCTATACATCGATCATCCCGATGCGATGGGGAGACATGGATGCCATGGGGCATGTCAACAATACCGTCTATTTCCGTTATCTCGAACAGGCGCGTATCGAATGGTACGCTTTCATTGGTCGTGAAAAAAACGCCGGTATGGAAACCGTTGTCGTCAATGCGCATTGTTCGTTTATGGTCGCCCTCACCTATCCGGGTGAAATCGAAGTCCGTACCTACGCCGGCTCACCCGGCCGGACCAGTTTTGAAATCCTGCAGGAAATACGCCGCACGGATAATCCTGATACCGTATATGCCCGCGGCGGTGCAAGGGTCGTATGGGTAGACAGAAGCACCGGAAAATCTTCACCATTGCCTGATACCGTGCGTGAAATGATCACCGCATAACCGGACAAGGCGCTCACCCATTAAAAAACCCCGCTTTAGCGGGGTTTGCCATGCTCAATGCACGCTTAAGCTGCTTCGATATTCGAAGCCTGCTTGCCTTTTGGACCGGTATTGATCTCAAAAGATACGCGCTGGTTTTCCTTGAGAGACTTGAAACCATCGGATTTGATGGCTGAAAAATGCGCGAACACATCCTCTCCACCTTCATCCGGCGTAATAAAACCAAAACCTTTTGCATCATTGAACCATTTAACAGTACCAGTTGCCATTACTTCTTCCTATTTCAGTTAATCCAGGTTTTCATCTAACCATTTATTGCACCAGAACACACAGGAAAGCCTGGGCGGCCTTTATAAGGTTTAACCCGTGCAACAGCCCATTTTAGCAGAACAGGGACCGCTTCTGGCTACCTTTTTACCCAGGATGTGATAATTCCCACTGCGCGGAATGGATTTTTTCGAGCCAGAACGTGCCGATAATGGTTTTGGCATCCGTAATCTGTCCTTCCTTTATCCATGAAAGCAACTGGGAGAGCGTTGCCGAAAAGGTTTCAATAAACTCTTCTTCATCAGGATGCTCTTTTCCTGACTTAAGCCCCCTGGCCAGGTAGATGGTAAGCGCCTCATCCGAATAACCAATGGCATTGTGAATGGTGCACACATACTGCCAGTCGCTGGCCGTATAACCGGTCTCTTCCATCAGTTCTCTTTTTGCCGTGTCGAAAGGCTCCTCCCCTGCATCGATTTTCCCGGCAGGAAATTCCAGAAAAACCCGGTTTAAGGGATAGCGAAACTGCCGCTCCATGAGATACCTGCCATCATCCAGCATGGGCAGAATCACTACTGCACCAGGATGCCGGATATATTCACGCTGGGAGGTTTCATTATCCGGCAGGCGGACTTTGTCACGGTACACGTCAAAAAAAAGCCCCTTGTGCATGATCCGGCTCTCAAGCGCTGTTTCATCCAGGTTACTCCCGGGCAGTGCCGCCTCATTGTCAGAAGAAATCATATGGTTTGTCTCAACGTAAAAAATCAGTAATCGGTTCTTTTATGATATTAACGCTTTCTTTGTCACATTACCCTGCTATCGGCTAGACTATTCTTTTTATATGACCCGTTTTTTTCATGACACAGGTACCTTTGGCAGAACGCCTTCGTCCGGGATCCATCGACGATATGGTCGGTCAGCAGCATCTGCTGGGCCCCGGTAAACCTTTGCGTGTGGCCTTTGCGTCCGGTGAACCCCACTCCATGATCCTGTGGGGTCCGCCCGGCGTTGGCAAAACCACATTCGCCCGTCTGATGGCGGATGGGTTCAATGCTGAATTTATTGCGCTGTCTGCTGTTTTATCCGGCGTCAAGGACATCCGCGAAGCGGTTGAACGTGCAGAATATACCCGGAGCCAGTCCGGCAGGCGAACCATTCTGTTTGTTGATGAGGTACACCGTTTTAACAAAAGTCAGCAGGATGCCTTTTTACCCTATGTGGAAAGTGGTCTTTTCACTTTTATCGGTGCCACGACAGAAAACCCGTCCTTTGAAGTGAATAATGCGCTGTTGTCCCGTTCAACAGTCTATGTCCTTCACCCTCTGGAAGAGGGTGACCTGCTCTTCCTTTTGAACCGTGCGCTGGAAACGGTGCTATCCCCGCTTACCGTTACGGCTGATGCCGGCGATATACTGGTCGCCAATGCCGATGGGGATGCCCGACGGCTCTTAAATACACTGGAGATAACCGCACATGCGGCCGAAGTCAAAGGACAGGCAGAAATTGATACTGTCCTGCTTGGGGAAACGCTGGGGGATGCTGTCAGGCGTTTTGACAATGCCGGGGACAATTTTTATGACCAGATCTCTGCGCTGCACAAGTCAGTCCGCGGCTCCAATCCGGATGCGTCCCTGTACTGGTTTGTCCGTATGCTGGATGGGGGTGCTGACCCGCGTTATCTGGCAAGACGTATTATCCGCATGGCAACAGAAGACATCGGCCTGGCTGACCCCCGGGCGCTACGCCTGGCGCTAGACGCGGCAGAAACGTACGAGAGGCTCGGCTCGCCCGAAGGTGAGCTTGCACTGGCCCAAGCCGTGATTTATCTGGCCTGCGCGGCAAAATCGAATGCCGTTTACATGGCATACAATGCCGCGCGTTCCTTCATCAGCAAGGACAAGACCCGGCCGGTGCCGGAACATTTGCGCAATGCACCGACCAAGCTGATGAAAGAGCTGGGTTACGGAAAACTCTACCGCTATGCCCACGATGAACCGGAAGCTTTTGCGGCGGGAGAAACCTATTTACCGGAAGGAATGAAAGAACCTTACTGGTATCGCCCGACACCGCGGGGCCTTGAAAACAGGATTGCGGAAAAACTGGCCTGGCTGGCAGAACTCGACAAAAAGGCCGGCAAAAAATAAAAAAGGGTCTGGAAACCAGACCCTCTTCCTGCGAAAGGCTTCGCTTAAATAACACCTTGCGCAAGCATTGCATCAGCAACCTTGACAAAGCCCGCGATATTCGCACCATTGACATAACTGATTGTGCCATCAGAACGTGCTCCATACTGAACGCATGCATTGTGGATGTTTTTCATGATGTTGTTCAGATTCCTGTCAACTTCTTCACGGCTCCAGGACATCCGCAGTGAATTCTGGGACATTTCGAGACCGGAAGTTGCCACACCACCTGCATTGCTGGCTTTACCCGGTGCATACAGAATGCGGGCTTCTTCAAACAGCCTGACAGCTTCTGCAGTGGAAGGCATATTCGCACCTTCACCCACACTGATAAGACCATTCTTGACGAGCGTTCTTGCGTCCGCTTCATTAAGCTCGTTTTCCGTTGCACATGGCAAAGCGATTTCTACCGGGACATGCCATGGCGTCGCCTGTGGGACAAATTTGGCGCCAACCTTGGATGCATACTCACTGCAACGACCATACTGGACATTCTTGATTTCCATCAGGGTCGCCAGCTTTTCTGCCGTGAAACCGGCTTCATCCACAACCGTACCACCGGAATCAGAACAGGTAATCACTTTCGCGCCAAGCTGGATGCACTTTTCAATGGCATACTGCGCCACGTTGCCAGAACCGGAAACCGATACCTTCATGCCGCTCAGATCCTTGCCGGCACGCTTGAGCATTTCCTCGACAAAATAAACCGTGCCATAACCGGTTGCTTCCGGACGGATCAGGGAACCTCCGTAGGTAAGGCCTTTGCCGGTGAAAACACAATCGGAGCGGTTTGTGAGTTTTTTGTTCATGCCCACCATAAAGCCGACTTCACGTGCTCCAACACCAATATCACCGGCCGGAACATCCGTGTCGGATCCGACATGGCGATACAGTTCGGTAATAAAGGCCTGGCAGAAACGCATGATTTCATTTTCACTGCGGTCTTTCGGATCAAAGTCCGAACCGCCTTTACCACCGCCCATAGGCAGCGTTGTCAGTGCATTCTTGAAGGTCTGCTCAAATGCCAGAAACTTCAGGATGGAAAGGTTGACCGAGGGATGGAAACGCAAACCGCCTTTATACGGACCAATCGCAGAATTGTGCTGGATACGGTAGCCACGGTTGACATGAACATTGCCATTATCATCAACCCAGGAAACCCGGAACTGAATCAGGCGTTCCGGCTCAACCAGACGGTCTAAAAGACCTTTTTGTGCATAACGCGGATTTTTTTCAAGGAAAGGCCAGAGACTTTCCATTACTTCTGTTACAGCCTGATGAAACTCAGGCTGATTGGGATCGCGTGCTTTGACCCCGTCCAGAAAATCTTCGAGACTTCTTAATTTCATTGAGTCATCCAATCTAAAAAATTGCCAATCGACAGAAAAATGGCTTTTTCTGCAACAAAATGAGCAGCTCCCTTTCAGATTTTCTTTGCACATGAAAGGAAAGACCGCCCATTCCCCCATATATGGCAGGGGGAACCATTATTACAAGATAATGGCAGCAAGTAAATGGCTATTTTCAGGTTATCCACAGGCCCATCACAAGCAAATCCGCTGCACAGCTCAGGCGGCTTGCCAAAGCCGCCTTTAATTGATGAATGAGCAGTCAAAATGACGCACTGAGGCTACAATGATGGTTTTTTATCCTCTTCATCAGACATGATCGATATTCAACTTCTTCGCAAAGACATTGACGCTGTTGCGGCACGTTTAAAAACCCGTCATTTTGAACTGGATATTCCGGCCTTTAACGTTCTTGAACAGGAACGCCGGCAAATCCAGGCGCAGACAGAAGACATGCAGGCCAAACGAAACTCGCTTTCCAGGCAGATCGGCATCCTGAAAGGAAAAAACGAGGATACCTCCACCCTGATGGCTGAAGTCAGCGGGCTGGGAGACAGCCTGAAATCCAACGAAACCCTGCTGGCAGAAGTTCAGGCAAAACTCAATGAACTTGTCCAGAATATTCCCAATCTGCCGCACGAGTCGGTACCTGTGGGTGCCGATGAATCAGCCAATCAGGAAGTCCGCCGTGTGGGTTCTCCGCGGGAGTTTGATTTTGAGGTCAGGGATCATGTCGATGTTGGCGTGCCACTGGGACTGGATTTTGAATCAGCAACCAAAATCACCGGCAGCCGTTTTTGTGTGATGAAAGGGAAAATGGCACAGCTTCACCGTGCCCTGACGCAATTCATGCTCGATGTCCAGACATGCGAACATGGCTACACCGAATGCTATACGCCTTATATCGCCAATGCTCAAAGCCTCTTTGGAACCGGGCAGCTTCCCAAATTTGAACATGATCTTTTTGCCGCCAAAAAGGGCGGACAGGAAAGCGATGAAGAAAATCTGTACCTGATCCCCACCGCCGAAGTGACGCTGACCAACATGGTAAGGGATGAGATCCTCCCGGCAGATAAGCTGCCGGTCAAACTGACAGCACACACCCCGTGTTTTCGCTCGGAAGCCGGGAGTTATGGCCGCGATACACGCGGTATGATCCGGATGCACCAGTTTGACAAGGTGGAAATGGTACAAATTGTCCATCCGGAAAAATCCTATGAGGCCCTGGATGAAATGGTCAAAAATGCCGGGCGCATTCTCGAAAAACTGGGGCTCCCTTACCGTGTCGTTGCCCTGTCCACAGGTGATATGGGATTTTCGGCTTCCAAAACATATGATCTGGAAGTCTGGCTGCCATCGCAGAACACCTATCGGGAAATTTCTTCCGTTTCCAATTGTGAGGCCTTTCAGGCAAGACGGATGCAGGCCCGCTACCGTAATGACAAAGGGCGTCCCGAACTGGTACATACCTTAAATGGCTCCGGGCTGGCCGTGGGCCGTACGCTGGTTGCCTTTCTGGAAAATTTTCAGCAGGCTGACGGCAGCGTCACGATCCCCACCGTGCTGCAACCTTACATGAATGGGCAGACCCGCCTGACACCAGAGAAAAAATAACCATTTTCGTTCAAAAAAGACAGGTGCCAGGAAACAAGTCACCTGTCTTTTTTTACGTCTATCCGCTTAAAACTTCTGTCCTTGGAGTATTTGTGGTATTTTTTACGAACCCGAGTAATCTGGATAAATGTCTTAGTCCATATTTGTCCAGTGAGTAGTCCCCCTGAAACCCTGAGTAATATCTGTCCCCTCCAGATAACAATGAGCCCACAACCCCTGAAACGCCAGCCGTTTGTCTTCTTTTTCCTGTTCGCTTCACTGATCTGGGCGCTGCTCGCCTGGTTTTCAACGCGTCTTTACACCACCTGGCAAGCCGAACAGGCACAGGAAACGATTGAGAAACGAGCCAAAGAAGGAATACATGAGCTGGAAGACGGACTGAGCAGAACGCTCCGGTTACTGCAATATGTCACCGATCTTCTCAGCCGCTATGAAAGCATCCGGGAAACGGTAGATCAGGAAAACCGTCACTCAGCCATTAACCAGTTGCCTGAAGAACAGCGCCGACTCTATTATGAAAAACAGCCGCGCCTGCGCCTGATAAACGAAGAGCTGGCTTATGCCGCCAAAGATGCCGATGTGATCAGCAATATCTGGATCATGAAAAAGGACGGCATTACGATCGCTTCAGGCAATGCATCCGATCGCGAAAGTTTCGTGGGTACCCGCTTTGATTACCGCAACTATTTTATTGACGGTATCAGCGGCAAGAAAGGGCACCAGTATGCTTTCGGTGTGCGCACCGGGATTCCCAGCCTCTTTTTTGCCTCACCCATCCGCCAGGATAACCACACCATCGGTGTGGTTGCCAGCAAGGTCAATCTTTCCTATTTCTACAACTGGGTAAGTCAGACCAACGGGATTCTCATTGACAAGTACGGCGTCATTATCCAGGCAGGCAACCATCAATTTGAAATGATGTCCCTGCCCGATGCAACGGTTCATATGCTTTCTGAAAAGCATCGCATGGATCGTTACAATCGTACCGAATTTCCGGTGCTGTCAATTACACCATGGGAAGGAATCGACAAAATCCAGCTCATGCAGATTGGTGATCTGTCATCACCTTTTTATGTGATGACAGCAAAAATCATGGGCGATGAATTCACACTGATGACGGCCATTGATGCGTCAAGCCTCCTTGCCAGAACGGAACACCGCCTCTTTCTGATCATACTGATCGGTGGCGGGATGCTTTTCTTTCTGGTGCTGACTGTCGTGGCCTATCAGTTCCAGATACTCCAGCGCATTCGGCAGCGCAGGGCGATGGCCAAGCAATTGATCAACCGGGAAATATCGCGTGCGGACGCGTCAGGCAAACAATTTGCCGTGATGTACATCGACATGGATGCTTTCAAGGAAGTCAATGATACCTTCGATTATGAAACCGGAGACAACATCCTGCAAGTCATCAACGAACGGATCCAGGAAGTTATCCGCAAAACGGACACTATTATTCGCCGGACGGAAGATACCTTCATCACGCTCTTGAATGATATTGGCTCTCCTTCAGATGTGGAAAACATTGCCATCAAAATTCAGGAAGCCATCCATGCACCGTTGGATGTCAGCGGAGTAACACTGCGCCTGACCGCCAGTATCGGCATCGCAATGTATCCTACCGATGGCCAGACCGCATCGCAAATACTTCGGCATGCCGATACGGCGCTTTACAGCATCAAAGAAAAAGGACGTGCCGAATATGCTTTCTATCACACGCAAATGTCTGTTGATCTGGCCGCCCGCAACAGACT
>JAAZED010000326.1 GCA_012512465.1 Oxalobacter sp.
CCACTCTCGGCCGCTTTTTTCTGGCAGTACGCGTCAGGAGACATGAAAGGCAAAAAACATCAACAAATCGAATGCTGCGATTATCGCGCAAAAACAGGGTTTCAACAAAACTGCTGTCCATGCCCGCCGTAGACATGGACAAGAGGAGCCTTTGGCGAAGCGCACGAACACAAGCTGGCAAAAAAAGAGCACTCACCCTTGCCGTGCGTACCTCGTGCGCCGCACTGCGTTTGGCACACGCTACACATCCAGGCAGGGTAAGAGTAGCCACCCTTCTTATGATGCTATCTCGAGGTGTCTCTCATCGTAGACACGTGTCCTTGCGAAGGACAGCCGGTCGTCGCGCAAAAAAGATCACAGATCCTCATCTATCAGTTCCCCCCTGACAGCCATTGCCAGAAATTCCGTCAACGAAGGGGCAATTACCTTGACCTCATCAATATCCAGATCACCAAAATTCACGCAGGCAATGGCCGGACCGGCAGGGGTGCGGTAGTCCAGCAGAAAACAGATGGGGCCGCCATCCGAGCCAAAGGGCACAAATGCCTCTCCCAGGTAATGGTCTATCTGGTAATCCCGGCCCAGCAGATCAAATTGCTCGATTTTCCACCGATCGAGATAGATGCCGGAAAATTTGCCGCGTCCGCTGTCAGACCACCTGAAAAACGCCTTGAAGTCCGGCGGCAAAGGCAGGGTGCGCTGTTTTTCAAAAGCGGCAAGCGAATCGGTCGCGCCGTCGTTTTTCAGCCAGAAGGGTGAAACCGCCGCAATACATGCCGCTATCGTCATCCGGTTTTGCATCTGCCGAGATCACCTCACATGCGAACCCGGCACATGGTTGTGTCCATGTGCAGCCGCTGTTTCCCCCGGCTTTACCCGGAAAAGCTCGGTAAGGATACCGCAGTGCGGTGCGCCCTCCTTGCACAGGCACGGAGTATCGCCATGTATGGCCTCGCCTGAGGCCTGGATCATTTCACGGCAGCTGCAGTATTTGCGCAGGTCTTTGAGCTGCTTTTCCAGCTTTTTCAGTTCCCGGATACGGTCGGCCACATGGCCGATATGCTCATCTAAAAGCGCATTGACCTCTGTGCAGTTGTCTTCTTCCGCATCGTTAAAGCGCAAAAGCGAGCGTATCTCGTTTAACGTCATGTCCAGCGTACGGCAGCGGCGGATGAAGAGCAGGCGCTCCATATGCCATTCGTTATAAATCCGGTAATTGCTCTGGGTGCGGCTGCTGTTTGGGAGGAGGCCCTCACGTTCGTAGTAGCGGATGGTTTCCACCTGGGTGCCGGTGGCGCTTGCCAGTTCACCGATTTTCATGATTTTTTGGCCTCAGATAAAAAAATAATAAAACCATTCTACACCCACTTGACTTTGTAGTGGCTACAGGGTTTCTAATAGCAGCAAGTGAGGAAAAACCATGAAACACGAACACATCGGAAAAACAGCGCACGATCACGAACATGATCACGGCCACAGCCATGACCATGACCACGATCATGCCCATGAAGATACCCGGCCACCGCCTTCATCGTGCGGGGGATGCGGCTGTTCGGTTGCGGCGCTGGAGCCGCTGGCTCCGGTTCCGGCGGCACCAGCCGGTGGTGATGCCGAAGTCTGGAAGATCCCCAATATGGATTGCCCGGTCGAGGAAAAGGAAATCCGCCAGGCACTCGATGGCATTGAAGGTATTCACTCCCTCTTTTTCCACCTGTCTTCACGTTCACTCACGATCAATGCGACCGGGCAGGCAAAAGAAAAGGCACGCCAGGCGATCGAAAAAGCCGGTTACAAACCGAAATCCGTCCGGCAGGCTGGCGGGGAAGGGGGGCATGACCATGTCCATACGCCGGATACCGGTTACTGGAAGCTGGGCGTCGCGCTTGTTATTGCACTCTCCATCGAAATCCTGCATTTTTTTGCGCCGGATACAATGCCCTTCAAGGTACTGGGTTTTTCGCTGGCGGTCTCCGCCATTCTCCTGGCGGGCACCTCCGTTTATACCAATGGTATCCGGGCACTGTTGCACGGACGTCTCAATATCAGCGCACTCATGGCGGTTGCGGTTACCGGCGCCTGCATTTTAGGGCAGTGGGCAGAAGCCGCCATGGTGATGGTCCTGTATGCCATTGCCGAGCTTATCGAAGCCCGCTCGGTTGATCGGGCGCGCAATGCCATCCACCAGCTGCTTTCCCTGACACCCGAGTCAGCCGAGCTGCGGTTGCCGGATGGGCACTGGGAAGTCGCCAGTGTAAAAGACATTCGCCCGGGGCAGATCATCCGTGTCAAGCCCGGCGAACGTATCCCTCTTGACGGCATGGTTGTTGCCGGTCACAGCGCTGTTAACCAGATGGCCATTACCGGCGAAAGCATCCCGGTTGCCAGGACAGGGGGAGATATGGTCTATGCCGGCAGCATCAATGAGTCCGGCATCCTGGAGCTGGATGTCACGGCACTGGCCAGTGATACCATGCTCTCCCGTATCATCAGGACAGTCGAAGAGGCACAGGAAGCCCGTGCGCCTGTCCAGCGGTTCGTTGATCGTTTTGCCGCCATCTATACCCCTGCCGTCTTCATCATTGCGCTTGCCATTGCCGTCATTATGCCCCTTCTCACCGACTGGACATGGTGGGATGCCATCTACCGGGCGCTGGTCCTGCTGGTCATTGCCTGCCCGTGTGCACTTGTCATTGCCACGCCGCTGACCGTTGTCAGCGGGCTGGCAGCTGCTGCCCGTGCCGGGATTCTCATCAAGGGCGGCGTCTACCTGGAAGAGGCGCGAAAACTCAAGGCCGTGGCTTTCGACAAGACCGGCACGATCACCGAAGGCAAGCCGCGGCTGGTTGCTGTGGAAAACATCGCCACCGATATCACGCGCGATGAGATACGCCAATGGACAACGACAATGACCTCCCATTCGACCCATCCGGTATCAAAGGCCATTTATGACGACATGAAGACTTATGCCAGGCCGGGCAAGGTGGAAAATTTCACCGAGATGCCCGGAAAAGGCAGCATGGGCACGATTGACGGCACAAAGTTGCGTCTTGGCAGCGTCCGCTGGATAGAAGAAAGCACACCTGTCACGCAGGCACTGGCAGAACGTCTTAACGCCCACGAAAAATCCGGCTATACCGTGACGCTGCTGGCATCTGACGAAGAAGTGCTGGCACTCTTTGCCGTTGCCGATACCATCCGGGTTAACAGCTGGGTGACGATTGAAGAGCTGGCCTGTCGGAAAATCACCCCGGTCATGCTCACCGGCGACAACACCCTGACGGCTGAAACCATTGCAGGGCAGGCTGGTATCAAAGAGGTTCACAGCAATCTGCTGCCGGATGACAAGCTTAATGCCATTGCCTCTTTGCAGACAAAATTTTCCCATGTTGCCATGGTGGGAGATGGCATCAATGATGCCCCCGCATTGGCTACCGCCAATATCGGTATCGCC
>JAAZED010000327.1 GCA_012512465.1 Oxalobacter sp.
CTTATAATGAAGTGCACCATATTACGCCCGCCGGCATCATGAAAGAAGTGCGTGACCTGATTGACGGGGTCTTCAATTCAGAGCAGGCGCGGCAGGAAATGCTGATCCGCCAGGACAGGGCGCATTATGATTCCATGGGCGAAAAGCAGCTTGGCAAGGAAATCAAGCGGCTGGAAAAACAGATGAATGACCATGCGAAAAATCTGGAGTTTGAACAGGCGGCCCAGGTCCGTGACCAGTTGCGGCTTTTAAGAGAGCGCGTCTTCGGTGCCGGTATCGTTGACAGGATTCTTGAGGCGACACCCAAAAAATGACCTTGCCCGCTTTTATTACCGATTCTTGTGCACGGGTCCATCCCAGTTGGCATCCTGTCCTTGAAAAGGGCATCCGTGCGGTGGCACAGGCTGACAGCAGTTATCTGGCCGGGCTGGAGAAAGACACCTTTCTCCCCACGAAAAACCGTCTCTTTGCAGCCTTTTCACAGCCAATGGATGCCGTGCGCTATGTGCTCGTTGGAGAGGGGCCTTATCCCCGGGAAGAGAGTGCCTCCGGCTATTGTTTCATGGATGGTGCCGTGCGTGATATCTGGTCAGACAAGGGCTTTTCAAAGCCGGTCAACCGGGCCACCTCGCTGCGCAATTTCCTGAAGATGCTGCTGGTGGCAGAAAATACCCTGCAGCCGGGCAATACCAGCGGGGAAGCCATGGCGGCAGTGGCCCGTGCCGTTTCATCACCGGACTCACCTTATATCCGCCAGCTCGATGAGTTGCAGCAGGCGATGCTGGACCAAGGGTTTCTGCTTTTGAATGCCACGCTGGTTTTCAGGAAGCATATCGCTCCGGCCAGAGAATCAAGAGCATGGCTCCCTTTTTTGCAGACGGTCATGGATGCGCTGGCAGATAATGCGGCTGCGTCTGAAAAGCCTTTGCCTGTGCTTGTCCTGTGGGGAAAAATCGCGGAAAAGCTCACAGAGATCGAATCCGTTTCCCGCTTTCCCCAGGTGGCTTCCGAGCATCCCTACAATCTGTCCTTCATTCGCAACACAGACATGCAACATCTTTTTGGTTCGATGGGTTTGTTCCGGAAATAACAGGAAAAACATATAATTGCTGCGTTATCTTGATGTGGCTTGCCTGAAAAAGCAGGATATCTTTTTTGTGGTTTTTGCCTGTCAGCAGTTTTCACGGGCAGTTTTCAGTGGCATCATAGCCGATAGTCCACACTTTTTTCGAGAGTAAAATGCCTGATTCAGAAATAAAAGATATGACCGCTCCCGAGTTCCAGCGCTCATTTGGCCGCCGCATTGACGAAATGCGTCCGATTACCTTTGAACGCGGGTTTACCCGCTATGCGGAAGGTTCTGTGCTGACCACTTTTGGTGATACCAAAATTATCTGCACGGCCAGCATTGAAGAGCGCGTTCCTCCCTTTTTGAGAGGCACCGGACGTGGCTGGCTGACTGCTGAATACGGCATGCTGCCCCGCGCAACCCACACCCGCTCCGACCGTGAAGCGGCGAGAGGGCGCCAGTCGGGCCGTACACAGGAAATCCAGCGCCTGATCGGGCGTTCCCTGCGCGCGGCTTTTGATCTGAATGCGTTTGGTGAGCGCACCCTGAAACTTGATTGCGATGTCATCCAGGCAGATGGGGGCACCCGTACCGCTTCCATTTGCGGTGCCATGATTGCCGCCTATGATGCGTTCAGCGAAATGGTTGATGATGGCGTCATTGAAACCGTGCCGCTGCGCCATTTTGTTGGCGCCATCTCTGTGGGCATGATGCAGGGCATTGCCATGCTTGACCTGGATTACCAGGAAGACAGTATGTGCGATACCGACATGAATATTGTCATGACAGAAGAGGGCATGTTTGTCGAGATGCAGGGCACAGCCGAAGGCGATGTCTTTGACCGCATCGCACTGGACAATATGCTGGCGCTGGCCCAAAAAGGAATTGCAGAGCTGATCAGTCTGCAAAAATCCATTCTGGGCGTGGATAACCGGTATTGATGGATAATGCCTGGTTTTTTCTACCGGGAATCAGGCAACGACAGGAAACATGCTTCAGAAAATCGTACTGGCTTCGGGCAACAAGGGAAAACTGAAAGAACTGCGGGAAATGCTTTCCCCGGCAGGGCTGGATGTCTGCCCGCAATCTGACTTTGCCGTCAGTGATGCGCCGGAGCCTTATCTTACTTTTGTCGAAAATGCGCTGAACAAGGCCCGCCATGCGTCACGCGAGACCGGCCTGCCTGCGCTTGCCGATGACTCCGGTATCTGTGTGGACAGCCTGGGCGGTGCGCCCGGCGTCATTTCCGCACGCTATGCCGGTGAGCATGGCTCGGATCTGCTCAATAACCAGAAGCTGGTGGCCGATCTCGCGCCATTTGAGGACAAGTCGGCCAATTTTTACTGCGTGCTGGTGTATGTCCGGCACCCTGATGATCCCCAGCCCGTGATCGCCGACGGTATCTGGCGGGGACAGATCGTTGCCGAACCGGCAGGCGAAAATGGCTTTGGCTATGATCCACATTTTCTGGTTCCTGAGATGGGCAGGACGGCTGCGCAGCTTTCACCGGAAGAAAAAAACCGGCTGTCCCACCGGGGAAAAGCCCTGCGCGCATTGCTGGAGAAACTGAAATGATGCTCATTCCACCACGCGTACCCAACAGGCGCGAAGACGGCCTGCTGCACTTTGACCTGCTGCCGCCGCTTTCGCTGTATGTCCATATACCCTGGTGTGTGAAAAAGTGCCCGTACTGCGACTTCTATTCCCACGCCATTTCCTCTGCCGTGCCGGAAGAAAGATACCTCACCGCACTGGAGCAGGATCTGGAAGCGTCTCTGCCGCTTATCAAGGGAAGGCAGGTCTCCACCGTGTTTATCGGTGGTGGAACGCCCAGCCTGCTCTCAGACGATGCCATCAACAAGCTGCTGGTCATTCTCCGCAACAAGCTGCTGTTGACGCCGGATGTGGAGATCACCCTCGAAGCCAATCCGGGCACCTTTGATGACGACAAGATAAAAGCCTATCGTGAAGCGGGCGTTAATCGCCTTTCCATTGGCATCCAGAGTTTCAACCAGAAGCACCTGGATATACTGGGCCGTATCCACGATGTCAACCAGGCGAAAAGGGCTGTTGAAATCGCCATGACGCACTTTGACAACGTCAACCTGGACCTGATGTACGCATTGCCGCACCAGACAAAAGACGATCTGGATGCCGATCTGACCATGGCTATTTCCTACGATCCGGCACACCTTTCACTGTACCAGTTGACCATAGAGCAAAACACCTATTTTGCCTTTAATCCCCCGGACCTGCCGGATGAAGATACCGTGGCCGATATGCAGGACATGATCGAGATGATGACGGCAACAGCAGGCTACGCACACTACGAGGTATCGGCCTATGCCAAACCGGGCCGTGCCTGCCGCCACAATATCAACTACTGGCTCTTTGGTGACTACCTGGGTATCGGCTCAGGCGCGCATTCCAAGATTACTGTTGACGGGAAGGTGATCCGTCAGACACGTTTTGAGCAGCCGCCAACCTATATGCTGGAGGCAGGCAAGGGACGTGCCGTAGATGAGGAATTCACACTCTCCCATGAAGACCTGGGTTTTGAATTCATGCTCAATGCCCTGCGGCTGACCAAGGGGTTTTACCCCGAGATGTTTGAGGAAAGAACGGCACTGCCATTGGACAGCATCAGACCGTATCTCAAGCAGGCCGAAAAGCGGGGACTCTTGTACCGCGACCCGACCATCATCCGTCCCACAGAGAAGGGAATGCTCTTTCTGAATGATCTCCAGCAGATTTTTCTGCCGGACGAGTGACTTTTCTCACACAAATTGAACCCAACACGTGAGAGCTTGGGTATAATGCCATCTTCCGGAAGGGTGGCAGAGTGGTCGAATAAAC
>JAAZED010000328.1 GCA_012512465.1 Oxalobacter sp.
GCATAATGCATTCTCCTGCCAATAAATAACACCCTTCCCTCAACTGTTTTTTTTAATCGATATGAAATTTCAGATCATACCCGTTACCCCTTTTCAGCAAAACTGTACCCTGATGTGGGACGAAAACACCAACAAGGCCGCAGTCGTCGACCCAGGCGGTGATGTTGCAAAAATCGCAGCTGCCATTGAGCAGCGTGGCTTAACCCTCGAAAAAGTGCTTGTCACCCATGGTCATCTTGACCACTGTGGCGGCGCAAAAACGCTGGCCGACCAGTTTGGCGTACCGATTGAAGGCCCGAATGAAGCCGATGCCTATCTTCTGGATGAACTGGCAACCAGTCAGACCCGTATGTGGGGCCTGCCGGCAGGTGCGCCATTTATCCCTGACCGCTGGCTGAACCAGGGCGATACTGTCACGGTCGGCAATGAAACACTCCAGGTATTTCATTGTCCAGGACACTCTCCCGGGCATGTAATTTTCTTTCATGCCCCAACGAAAGTTGCCATTTCCGGTGATGTGCTTTTCGCCGGATCAGTCGGCCGGACAGATCTTCCCAATGGCAGTTTCAATGCACTGGTCAAATCCATTCGTGAAAACATGTACACGCTCGGAGATGATGTCCAGTTTATTCCGGGCCATGGCCCGGTCTCAACAATTGGCAGTGAACGGCGGGGTAACCAGTACGTTCCGGACAAAAAATAACAGGCTTTGGCAAACTGCCGGATACCTTTATTTTGCTGACAGGCTGATGCGACAAACTGCATCAGCCTGTTTTTTGTTGGCGATTTGGCGCCTTTCAAACGAAATACACGCCCAAGAAGTCGCCAATTTGGTATCATGACAGATGGACGTGTCAAACCATCGGATGCCCATCACGTAACCATGAAAATCCCGACGGACATGTCCTGGATTCTTCGATTTTATTCAGCTTTTTCATGACAGGACAAATGAACGCTTACCTGCTTTTGGCGGCACCTCTCGCGCCACTGGCAGGAGCCGTTTTTGCCGGTCTGCTGGGAACAGGCTTTATCGGAAAGCCCCGGCACTCCCGCCTGTCACATCTGTTTACCATTTCAGGTGTGCTGCTTTCCTTTCTGATCTCCTTGTATGCGCTTTACTGGACAGCGCAGGGAGAAATCCTTAACCAGCCCATATACAGCTGGGCAGCTTCAGGCGACTTTCGTGCGGATATCGGCCTGATGGTCGATGGCCTGACAGCACTCATGATGTGCGTGGTCACATTCATCTCACTGATGGTTCACATCTACTCTGTCGGCTACATGAAAGACGATCCCGGCAACAGCCGCTTCTTCGCCTGCATCGCTTTTTTTACCTTTGCCATGCTGATGCTGGTAATGGCCAACAACTTTCTTCAGCTTTTTTTCGGATGGGAAGCGGTCGGGCTGGCCTCCTATCTTCTGATCGGGTTCTGGCATGAACGGCCGGCTGCTGCCACTGCCGGCACAAGAGCGTTTCTGATCAATCGCATCAGTGATGCCGTCTTTCTTGTTGGTATTGGCCTTTTGTTCTCAACCGCAGGCTCTCTTCAATTCAATGATCTTTTCGCTGCACGGCACGAAATCGCCGGCATGACACTGCCAGGCACTGACTGGAACATGATGACGGTTTCCTGCCTTTGCCTCTTTGTCGGGGCGATGGGAAAATCCGCCCAGTTCCCCCTGCATATCTGGCTGCCGGATTCCATGGAAGGGCCGACACCGGTTTCGGCCCTGATTCACGCCGCCACCATGGTCACCGCGGGC
>JAAZED010000031.1 GCA_012512465.1 Oxalobacter sp.
CCTGGAGCAAAAGGAATTCTTCCTGGTTTACCAGCCCCAGCTTTCTTTAAAAACCGGGAAACTGATTGGCTGTGAGGCCTTGATCCGCTGGCAACACCCCACAAGAGGGTTGATTTCTCCCGCTGAATTTATTCCGGTCGCCGAACGCACAGGCTTTATTAATTCGCTTGGTCCCTGGATACTTGATGAAGCCTGTCGCCAGGAGAAAGTCTGGAATGATGAACTGAGCGCCTCTATCCGGGTTGCGGTCAATATTTCTCCCATCCAGTTTCAGCGCCGGGATCTGCTTAACAGTATCAAGGTGGTGCTGGAAAAAAATACGTTTCCTCCGAGCCAACTGGAACTGGAAATGACGGAAACACTCATGATGACAGATACCGAGCGGGTACTCCTGATTATTCAGGAACTGCAGGAACTTGGCATGCAAATCAGTATTGACGATTTTGGCACCGGCTACTCAAGTCTTGCCTATCTGAGAAAATTCGATGCCAATGTCCTGAAAATTGATCGTGCCTTTGTTAATGATATGGTTACAAATATCAATGATCGCGCCATTATCAGCGCCATCATCAATATGGCAAACAGCCTGGAATATCAGGTTATTGCTGAAGGTGTCGAAACAACGGAACAATATGTCCTGTTAAAAGAACTGGGATGCCATGCCATCCAAGGTTACTGGTTCAGCCCCCCCCTTCCACCGGATGACTTCATCCGCTTTTATAATCAGCATACGCAAAACCTGAACAAACAGACTGCCAATCACTGAAATATATGAAGGCCGGACATGCCGGCCTTCATTTTCCCGCTCGGGATGCGTGATCAATAACCAGCAGCCAGGCCATCCCCACGGGGATCGGTTGCACCATATTTCAGACCAGTTTTTGGATCAACCATAATAGCTCCGGCATGCCCCATGGTATCAGTATAGTCATCCACCTTCACTACGGGATGTCCACGGCGTTTCAGCTCGGAAAGCACCTCTTCCGGAATACGCCCTTCCATTTTCAGGTCATTTGAGGCGGCGCCCCATGTCCGGCCATTTAACCAGCGGGGAGCTGTAATCGCATCCTGTGGATACATACCGAAATCCACCACGCGGGTGACAATGGCTGCCTGGGTCTGCGGCTGCCCCTCACCACCCATCGTGCCATAAACGAGATAAGGCTTGTTGTCTTTCAGCAGCATGGCCGCGTTCAGTGTATGGAAAGTCCGCTTCTTCGGCTCAAGCCGGTTCACATGTGCAGGATCAAGCGAGAAGAAACTGCCACGATTTTGCAGAAGGATACCGGTTCCTTTCGGCACAATGGCAGAACCAAAGTCGTGGTAGATACTCTGGATCAGTGAAACCGCATTGCCGTCCTTGTCAACCACACCCAGCCAGATCGTGTCACCCTTGGGCTCCAGCAGCTTCAGGTTCTGTGCGGTCTGATCCATTCTGATGCGCTTGGCCTGTTGCTGTCCATGCTGCTTGGACAGCAACCTTTCCAACGGAATCTGCACAAAGTCAGGATCGGACAGATACTTGTCGCGGTCAACAAAGGCTTCCTTTGTCGCCTCTACCACAAGGTGATAATAGTCTGCAGAGCCTTCGCCCAGTTTCTTGACATCAAAGTTGTTCAGGATATTCAGGATTTCAAGTGACGCCATGCCCTGGGTATTCGGCGGCAGATTGTATGCCTTGTAGCCTCGATAATCTACCGTCAGCGGTTTTACCCAGTCTGCCTTGTGGCTGGCAAAATCCTTTTCGGTCAGCATGCCGCCATTGGCTTGCAAGTCTGCCACGATTTTTTTCGCAATGACGCCACGATAAAATACATCGGCACCGCTTTTGGCAATCAATCCAAGCGAAGTGGCCAGTTCCGGCAGCTTCATGATTTCCCCTACCTTGTAAGGTGCGCCATCCGGTTTCAGATAGGTCTGACGGAATCCGTCAAAGCGCTGCAGATTCCGGAATTCTGAATCCTTCGGATCCACATTGATTTCCGCCCACCGCTGTAATGACGGTGTGACCGGAAAACCTTTCTGTGCATAGGAAATCGCGCTGTCAAACAGCCGGTTCCAGGGCATACCGGTATTTCCCATACTGTTTCTGGCATATTTGTGAGCCGCATCCCAACCGGAAACCACACCCGGTACGGTATTGGCAGCGAGATATCCGCGAGCCGGGATTTTATCCAGGCCCTTGCTCTTGTAATATTCAATGCTGGCTTTTTCACCCGAACGGCCGCTGGCATTCAATGCCCTGACTTCCCCCGTTTTGGCGTTATATATCAGCCAGAAGTTATCCCCGCCGATGGTGTTCATCTGCGGATAAACCACTGCCAGCGTTGAGGCGGCGGCAATCGCGGCATCAACCGCATTGCCTCCCTGCCGCAAAACAGCAAGCCCGGCTTCAGAGGCCAGGTAATGTGGTGTGGTTACAACACCATTGGTGGCAATAGGATCAATGCAGCGCCCGGCCGTTTCACAATACTTCCCCGGCGATTTTTCGGCGAGCGCCGTACCGGCAACCGACAGGCAGCCTAATGCGACAAGCATGCCTACCAGAATGTTTTTCTTTGTCTTTTTCATACAAGCCCCTTAAGAATGATGAAAACGCTTCTTCGTGCAACACCCTCGCCTGATATACGAACTTTTAATATCTGATATGTCAGATGAGCATTTTCAGTATACATTTTTTTGAGAAAAGACAAACATTTTGAAACGAAAAAATGCATTCTCTTGCACTTTCAAAATACAATTCTGAGATGCTGCATCTTCATTTGGCCCTATTGGCCCTCCAACCCAGGAACCCCAATGGATACATCAGAAAACAAAATGCCCAGCCAGGCCCAGAAAGCCTATGAACTGATTGAAGAGATGATTGTCAGCCTCAAACTGGAACCCGGCCAGAAAATTTCCGAGAACCTGTTGAGTGAGCGGCTGGGCATTGGCAGAACTCCTATTCGGGAAGCCTTGCAAAAGCTGGCTTATGAGGGAACGGTGATTATTACACCGCGCTCCGGCATTACGATCTCGGAAATCGATATGACAGACCAGTTCAGGCTGATTGAAGTCAGAAGGGGACTGGAGCGTATCATGGCAAATCGGGCGGCACAATTTGCCAGCGTAACGGAAAAAGAACAATTTGCCGCCTTGAGCGAAGAATTTATGAAAACCGCCAAAGCCAATGATGAAAGCATGTTTATTCAGGCGGACAGGGAATTCAACCAGTTGCTGGCAGATTCCGCCCGCAATAAATATGCGCGGCTGGCCATGTCTTCCATCCAGGCACAAACCCGCCGTTTCTGGTTTCTCTATTTCAAGCACTTTGGCGATCTGCCCAAGGTCTGCCGGCTCCATGCCGCCATTGCCAGTGCTATTGCAGAAGGAAACGAGGAAAAAGCGGAAAAAGCCAGCGACAGTCTGATCGACTATGTGGAGGAATACACTACACGGACGATCAAAGCCATCTGATTCACCGCTTTTAAAGCGCCTTCATTTATCAATAGTTGATATTTCTTTTGAAATATCATCCTGCCTGCGCTAACATGGCGTGTATGTTGTAACCCTCTTCACATACTTGGGTGACCCGGTCAGCCAGGTGGACAGAAATAAAAATAATGCTGAGATCAATTTGTGTTTATTGCGGCTCGCGCATGGGAAATTCCGAAATCCATGCTGATGCAGCTCGGGCACTGGCCCAGGAAATGGTCAATGACAATATTGCGCTGGTTTATGGTGGTGCACATGTCGGGTTGATGGGAATTCTCGCAGATGAAGTCTTGCGTTTGGGCGGAGAGGTCACAGGCGTTATCCCCAAGGACCTGCTTGAAAAAGAAGTCGGGCACGATGGTTTGACCCGTCTTTACATTGTCAAGGACATGCACGAAAGAAAAGCCATGATGGCCGAACTGGCAGACGGGTTCATCACCCTGTCCGGCGGCATGGGCACACTGGACGAGTTATTTGAAACATTCACCTGGAGCATGCTGGGCGTGCATGAAAAGCCGATCGGCATCCTCAACATTGATGGTTTTTATGACAACCTGATCGGCTTAATCGACCACTTGGTTGACCAGGGATTTGTCGACACCCGTTATGCTGACATGCTGTTTACCGCAGCAGATCCCAAGACACTCGTGACAAAACTGCGTGATGCATCCGCACCCGAAGAAATCGAAAGCAAGGCTTCCGCCCGGTTTTTGATTTAGGAAAACACCGTAAAGGCCTGCTCCAGATCGGCTATCAGATCTTGGGTTTCTTCAAGACCGATATAAAACCTCACCAGTTGGTGTCCGTTATATCCCCAGTCCTTGCGGTCATCCATAATGCGAAACGGGGCACACAGGCTGTGTACGCCTCCCCAACTGAACCCGAGCTTGAAGAGCTGCAGCGCTTCAACGAAACGATCCGTCTGTTTTTCGCTATACCGCTTGTCAAAGAGAACGGAAAACAACCCGCCGGCACCGGTGAAGTCACGTTTGAAAAATTCATGGCCCGGACAATCCTCAAACGCCGGGTGCAGAACGCGGCTGATTTCAGGGCGTGATTTCAGCCAGCTGGCAATCTCCATTGCTGCCTTGCCGTGTTTTTCAAAACGAAGTTTCATCGTCGGCAGGGAACGTAAAACAAGATAAACATCGTCTGCCCCCACCCCCATGCCAAAACGCATGTGCGCAACACTCAGCTTCCGGTGCAGATCATCGTCCCGGGTAATCAACGCGCCCATGAGCAGATCAGAAGCACCGCCCTGGTATTTGGTCAGCGCATGCAGGACAACATCAGCCCCATGCGAAAGCGCATCGAAACCAAGACCGGCAGACCAGGTATTATCCACGACGACAATAGCTCCTTTTTCGTGTGCTGCCTTGCAGATAGCAGGAATATCCGGCACTTCCATCGTGACAGAACCCGGCGTCTCTGCCCAGATCAAGCGCGTATCGGGACGAATCAGATCAGCAATGCCGGCACCAATCATCGGATCATAATAACGGGCAGTGACACCAAAATCATGGGTCAGCCAATTGCCCAGTTCACGATTCGGGTTGTAGACATTTTCCGGGATCAGCACATCATCCCCGGAACGGAGAAACGCAAAATCAACAATGGCAATAGCCGCCAGTCCGCTGGGAGCGAGAATACAGTGGTTGCCGCCTTCAATTTGCGCCAGTTGTTCTTCCAGCGTAAAAGTCGTTGGCGTGCCATGCAAACCATACGTGTAAGAATCACGGCTCTGCCAGTCGCGTGAACGCATGGCAGCCACACTTTTGAAAAGCACGGTTGAGGCGTGATATACCGGTGTGGGGAAAGCCCCGAAATCAGCCGGTGGCTGATAGTCACTGTGAAGGAGCTTCGTCTGACGTTCTTTTGACTTACTCATGTTCACTCTCCTGTATGGTTGATGGTTCCCATCTTACCGTATCCTTCTGATACGTGCAGACGGTGAGGACAAAGCCTAATCAGGGCACCATCTCCCCCCACATGTCATGCGCATCCGCATCAGTAATTCTGACAGAGACAAATTCTCCCGCCTTGAGTTTTCTCCGCATTCCTTTCGGCTTTTTGACATAAACCACACCGTCTATCTCGGGTGCATCGGCAGATGAACGGCCAATGGCGCCGCCTCGTACCGGCTCGTCGGTGAGGATACGCAGGGTTTTCCCGATTTTCTCCTGAAGTTTTTCGCTGGAAATTTCCTCCTGCATGATCATCAGTTGCGCCCGCCGTTCTTCACGAATGGCTTCCGGCACAGGGTCGGCAAGATAATTTGCGGCAGCACCCTCCACAGGTGAATAGGGGAAACACCCGAGCCGGTCGATTCTGGCCACTTTAAGAAAATCCATCAGATAATCAAATTCGGCATCGGTCTCACCGGGAAAGCCGGTAATGAAGGTAGAGCGAATCGTAATATCCGGACACATGTCACGCCAGGCCATCATTCGCTCAAGATGTTTTTCTCCACTGGCCGGGCGCTTCATTCTCCTTAACACATCGGGATGCGCATGCTGCAGCGGCACATCCAGGTAAGGCAGAATCAATCCATCCTGCATCAGGGAAACCAGATGATCGACATGGGGATAGGGATAAACATAATGCAGGCGAACCCAGGCATCATATCGCCGGGCGAGCTTCCCCAGGGATTCTGCCAGTTGGGTAACATGCGTTTTTACCGGCCGCCCCTCCCAGAACCCGGTCCGATATTTCATATCCACACCATAAGCGCCGGTATCTTGTGAAACCAGCAGCAACTCTTTCACACCGGCATTGAAAAGCCGCTCGGCTTCAGAGAGAACATCACCGACAGAACGCGTAACAAGCCTGCCTCTCAACGAGGGGATAATACAAAAGGTGCAGCTGTGATTGCAGCCTTCGGAAATCTTGAGATAGGCATAATGGCGGGGCGTCAGCTTGATACCCTGCGGGGGAACGAGATCAATAAAGGGTTCATGCGGTCTTGGCAAATGCTTATGGACCGCCTGCATGACTTCTTCCAGCGCATCCGGCCCGGTTATTTCAAGCACATCAGGCATAACCTGGCGAATAAAGCCCTGACCGGCATCATCCCTTTTGGCACCAAGACAGCCGGTAACGATCACCTTGCCGTTTTCAGCCAGCGCCTCGCTGATGGTTTCCAGCGATTCTTCCACGGCAGCGTCAATAAATCCGCAGGTATTGATGATAACGAGATCGGCATCGTCATAGGTGGCGGCAGTCTGGTACCCTTCTGCACGCAAACGGGTCAGTATGTGCTCGGAATCCACCAGCGCCTTGGGGCAGCCCAGTGAAACAAAGCCGATCCTTTTTAATGTATTCATTTCGCGTATATCTTTTGTTTAAATAATGCGGCAGACGGTATTATCCTGAAAATAACCATACCTTGCACCAAACCGGTCAAACCAGCCAGATACCCGTTGCCATCCTCCCGGTTACCCCGTCACGGCGGTAGGAATAAAAACGGGCGGCATCAGAGACCGAGCAAAAATTTCCGCCGCTGATTCTGCTGACATCCTGTTTTTCAAGAATATGGCGCGCAAGTGCATAAATATCCGCCAGATATTTCCCAGACTCACCAACCCTGGGCCTGAAATATCCCGCGAGAGACACATCCCTGGCAGCAAACGCCGCCAGCACATCCTCTCCCACCTCGAAGCGCTCGGGACCAATGGCGGGTCCCATCC
>JAAZED010000329.1 GCA_012512465.1 Oxalobacter sp.
CAGTATTACCAGTGTGCTGCAGTACATGAGTAGCAAGAAGGTGTTGTGGGTGCTGGAATCGCGTTCCTTCCTGAATCTTTTCATGGATATCTTCCCGGATATTCCTTTTTCCAAGATCCTGATTCTCCTGACGGTGAACCTGTCGGTATCCAAAAAAATATCCGGTTTGCCTGTCACTGGCCCGGTGCGTGACTGGCTGTTCAAGCAAAATGAAATGCTTGGAATCGCAGATGACAGTGAGCTTGCTGATACGGTTGTGCAATTGCCGCCACCAGCACAGATTGAACGGTTTTCAGCCGCTTTGTCTGCTGCGGCCTGATTCGACAAGACAGTCAATAAGAAAGCCGACATCTGCCGGCTTTTATTTTGTCAGTCGAGTGCCTTGACACATTCCCTGACCAGTGCCGGGCCTCTGTAGACCATGCCTGTTAAAAGCTGTACCAGTGATGCACCCGCATCCATTTTTTCCCTGGCATCCATACTGTTCATGATGCCGCCAACGCCAATGATGGGAATCGTATCACCCAGCTCACTTTTGAGCAGCCGGATGACATGGGTGGACAAATCACGCACCGGCGCGCCCGAGAGGCCGCCAGCTTCTTCCGCATGCGGAAGATTTTTGATGAGTTCACGCTGGAGGGTTGTATTGGTGGCAATCACGCCGTCGATTTCATAGCGCAGCAAGGTTGCCGCAATGTTTTTGACCTGTTCATTGTCGAGATCCGGCGCAATTTTCAGTGCCAGGGGAACATAGCATGAATGCGTATCGGCAAGACGTTTTTGCGCATCTTTTATCTGTGAAAGCAGGTTGTCCAGCTCGGATTCTCCCTGGAGCTGTCGCAGATCCTTGGTATTGGGAGATGAGATATTGATGGCGATATAATCCGCGACAGGATAAACCTTTTCCAGGCAGATCAGGTAGTCATCCACCGCCCTGTCGATCGGCGTATCCGCATTCTTTCCGATGTTTAATCCCAGTACCCCTTCTTTTTTTCGGAAGTAGCGGGAGGCTTTCACATTTTTGACCAGTTCATCCACCCCGGCATTATTGAAGCCCATGCGATTGATGATGGCTTCAGCTTCAGGAATCCGCCACATGCGGGGTTTGGGATTGCCTGGCTGGGGACGGGGTGTAACGGTTCCCAGTTCAATGAAGCCAAAACCAAGTGAAGCAATACCATCAATGGCACTGCCATTCTTGTCCAGACCGGCTGCCAGGCCAACCGGATTCGGAAAAGTGATGCCCATGACCCGCCTTGGCGAATCCGGTACTTTCGGATTCAGGCGGGAAAGACCGGTAGCGCCCGCTACTTTGAGGGATTTCATGGTGAATTCATGGGCATTTTCCGGATCCATTGAAAAAAGGACCGGACGAACAAGCGCATACATTAGTTTTTCCATCATCGGTATGGTCCGCCAGTTGAAATCAGGGAAGAATCTGTTTGAGAAACAAAAAGATACTGCTCCCCGGTAAATTGGACAAAATTTGTTTATTGTAGCTTAAAGGAGAGCCAATATTGCCTCGGCTTAAGGATATGGATCAAAACGATTCAATAACCGGCGGTATCCACTTTGCGACAGGCGCCAGGTCAATAACGCCAGCCAGATGCGCTGAAAATGCTTCTCTTGAAATAGCTGTAGCGCCTAACGATGCCAGATGCGCCGTTTCCTGCTGGCAGTCGATGAGCCGGACACCGTTTTGATGAAGAAACTGTACCAGCCAGGCCAGTGCTATTTTGGATGCATCGCTGACACGGGAAAACATGGACTCTCCATAGAACATCTTTCCAATGGACACCCCGTATGCCCCGCCAACCAGTTCGCCTTCCTGCCAGAGTTCAACTGAATGCGCGTAGCCGGTGTCATGCAGCCGGACATAGTTTTCAATCATTTCTTCTGAAATCCAGGTTCCCGGATCACCTTTCCTGGGAGCGGCACAGGCGCGCATGACAGTTTCAAAGGCAGAATCAAAACGGATTTGCCATTGCCCGCCAGACAGCATGCTTTTTCTGACCTGGTTCAATTTCTTTTTGAGGCTTCGGGAGACAGAAAGGCTGTCCGTCCGAAGCACCATGCGCGGATTGGGGCTCCACCAGAGTACCGGCTGGCCTGCTGAAAACCAGGGAAAGATGCCATTTCTGTAGGCTTCAATGAGGCGTTCCGGCCAGATCGTGGCACTGGCCGCCAAAAGGCCGTTTGCACCACTGGATTCCGGCAGTGCAAGAGAGGCATCAGGGAAAGGGTCGTTCGGTTCCAGCCAGGGAATCACATGTCCATCCGTTTCTGACAGAAGCATTGGCAGGCAAAAATAATTTTCCCTGCCGGTGTGGGTTCACAGGTTGTGCGGGGTGGTTTGTCAGGATTTGCCAACAGCCGCTTCAATGGCTTCACCGAGTTCCTGCACATCCCATTTTACGATCTTTACGGCGGCCCGCTTTTCTTTTGATGAGGTATGTTTCGGATCAGCCGCCTCAACCAGAATAACCGGCTTTTTCAGCTTTTTTGCCGTGTCCAGCTCAAGATCAATCCACCGTTTGTATTCCTCGAATACACCGGCCAGGATGACCAGGCAGGAGCAGGGGCGCATTTTTTCTTCAATGGCCATGGCGAGGGCTTTTTTGGATGGCAGGTGCTGCACCGGATCATCCTTGGAAACACTGAAGAGTTCATAAGCGAAGTCCGGTACATGGCGAATCCGGTAATTTTCGAGCAGGCCATAAAGACGCTGTGTGCCGTCATCCGGCAGCCAGCTGTAACTGACAAAAAGTGGATAAGTCGCCATAGATGAATCTCCTTTACAGTCGCATTGCAGCGAGCATCATAATCGTAACCGGACGTCCCTGACAAATATTTTCCGTCTTTACGTGGGATACACCAGCCGCTTGAGGTCAACCGAATGCAAGCGGCTCTGGCCATTGAGCGCTTTTTGCTGGTCAGAGAAAAACAGCTCAAGCGCCTGACGCGTACTGGTAAAGGCAATCTCATCCCACGGAATTTCAGTTTCGGTAAACATCTGTGTTTCCAGTGTTTCCAGGCCGGGCGCAAAAGAAAGGCTTTTCAGCTCGGCGAGGTAAAACAGGTGCACCTGCTGGACTGTTGGCAGATTCATCAGCGAAAAGAGATCACGCACGACAATATCGGCTCCAGCCTCTTCTTCTGTCTCGCGAAGGGCGCCTTCTTTGGTTGTTTCATTGTTTTCCATGAATCCACCGGGAAGCGTCCAGAATCCCAGGCGCGGCTCAATGGCACGGCGGCAGAGCAAAACAGAGAGTTCCTTTTCCTCTTTCCAGAACGGGATGGTGTTAACGACAATTTTCGGGTTCTGGTAGTGGATTGTCTTGCAGTTTTTGCAGATATATCGCGGCAGCGTGTCGTCTAGCGGGATATCAAACACAACCGGGTGCGCGCACTGTGAACAGAATTTCATGAAAAAACCAGAATCCAGAAAAATTGGAGGTGCCGGAATGACTGCCCCCCAAAAGGGAAAACATGAATTTTATCATTGTTGCCATGAAATTCAGCTTCCCGGTTGCTGTGCGTCATAAGTCATGCTATAATTTATCTCTTCAGACGCGGGGTGGAGCAGTCTGGCAGCTCGTCGGGCTCATAACCCGAAGGTCGTAGGTTCAAATCCTGCCCCCGCAACCAAACGTTAAAAAGCCGCTTAAATCGATGATTTAGCGGCTTTTTTTGTTTTCTGATGATTCTCCTATCGATTAGCCGCCC
>JAAZED010000330.1 GCA_012512465.1 Oxalobacter sp.
ACGTCATATTGACAAAGGGCTTATGATCCATGATGGTAGCTGTCGGCTGACCGCCAGCCATTGTTCTGGCCGTGGGAAGCACTGTCAGCGTGCAAGGCGCCATGCCAAAAGAACATTGGCACAGACTCCCTTGTGTCACAAGCAGGCTCATATCGTCCCTCAATTCATCTTGACCATGGCACCTTTTATTTCCAGCATGCCGGTACTGGAAACAACACCCTTGGCCGCCCCCTTGATACTGAAAGTCGTCCGCGCTTCCTGATCCAGACTGGTACCGGCATTCACATGCATGGCGGTACCGGACTTGAGGTCCATACCGGTGGCCGACTCAATATGCAATGCCTTGCCGGCGTGAAACGTCAGAGTGCCTCCTGTTTTAACCGTAATATTACCGTCGACACGAATAGTCAGGTTGCCCTTGATATGAACGGTGTAATCCCCGTCTATGATCAGCTCGTTATCCTTGTTTTCTGCCATTGCCCCCCCTCGCCGTCATCAGCCAAACACCTTGGTATCCATCAACTCAGCCGCACATCTCACCAGACTGGAACAATATTCCTCGGTATATTTTCCCAGCAGTTCGCCGCACATCGTACTGCCTGTTTTTTCTTCAAAAGCATCCATGATTTTGCGGCACTTATCGCCATTTTCACTCAAGCCGGAAATCATGAGCATGGCGGTAACCACACCGCAGGTCTGTCTTTCTCCCATACCGCCGCCAAAACCGGCAGTGAGGTCCATCGCCTGTTTTTCACTCAATCCGGCAAGATCGGCATAGGCAATGGCAACTGTCTGGGCACAGCTGATTCTTTTACCTTCGTCCAGTGGCTCCCGAAAACGGGTAACCGCCTTGTCAACTCGCGCACTCATGTCTTTTCTCCTTGTTGGAGGGTTCAGGGAAAGGGAGATTGCCTTATCGGTACTCGCACTACTGGTAAGCGCTTTCCAGGATTGCCACGCAATCGTCTTCCGAGAGCGGCGCCGGGTCCATGGCAAAAAGATCGCCCATCGTCTCCCGTGCATTGATGGCATACTTGCGCAGCTCATCACGCCTGATCCCGTAGTCAGACATCCTGAGCGATGCCACATCACAGGCCTGCTGCAATTCAACCAGCGCATCGACAAAATCCATTGGCTTGTCTGCATCCTTTTTGCCCATGGCGCTTGCCATGGCAATCATCCTCTCATCACATGCGCCGGCTTTCACAAAATGCGTATAGTAGGCACGGCTCAACATGATGAGACCTGCGCCATGCGGCAAATCAGGATGAAAAGCCGAAAGCGCATGCTCAAGTGAGTGTTCTGATGTAATAAAGCAGCTGCTGAGTACCATGCCGGAAAGGGTATTGGCCAATGCCACATTGGCACGCGCCTCTTCATCTTTGCCGTCTTTCACAGCACGAGGCAGATAACCGCTGACCAACTCAATGGCCTTTAAGGCATAAAGATCACTCATCGGGTTGGCCGATTTGCTGATATACGCCTCCGTCGCATGAAAAAGCGCATCAAAGCCCTGGTAAGCTGTGAGCGTGGGGGGAACACTCAGCATCAGGTCCGGGTCAACCAAAGCCAGTACAGGGAAGGTCCTGTCATAGCCAAAACCGATTTTTTCATTGGTCTCTTCTTTGGTGATAACCGTCCAGGGGTCCGCCTCCGAACCGGTACCGGCTGTCGTGCTGATCGCGACGACAGGCAGCGGCGCATTCTGGACAGGCTTGCCTTTGCCGCTTCCGCCAAAAACATAATCCCAGTAATCCCCGCCGTTGGTCGCCATGATGGCAATAGACTTGGACGCATCCATGACACTGCCACCCCCCAGGCCAATCACAAAATCACAATCTGATTCGCGTGCAACAACCGCACCATCCATGATGCTGGCCTTGGTCGGATTGGGCTGGATTTTGTCATAACGCACATAATCCACACCTGCCAGCTTCAGTTCTCCAATGAGCCTGTCCAGGTAGCCATTTTCTCTTGTGGATTTTCCGGTTGAGATAACAACCAGCGCCTTGTCTCCCGGAGGTACGCACTCATGCAGATGGTTCAATTGCCCTTTTCCAAACATGATCCGTGTGGGAATGAAATAGTTGAAAAACATGCTGTCATACCTCCTGTCTGTTCAAAAACAAAACAGGCAGCCTATGGTTGCCTGTTATCAATTAAAGTTCAAATACCCGCTTTGAGGGATGGCGGTTCAGTTTCAGTAGCAGTAATTCCCAGGCCATCAGCGGCATGGGGCGGTGAAGTGATGTATTTTCCGCTGCCGCCCAGGCATTGACCGTATTGGTATTGACATGCAAAAGCTCTGCCACTTCCTGGCGCGTGATCCTGACTTCTTTCATCAGGTTGCGCAACGTCTGTGCGTCAGGCGCCTTTAGCTCCTGATTGTCCTTATGGCCTGAAACGGGATTCATGCCTGCCCCTTCATAACGTGAATTTGGAATGCCGCAACACGGGAAATCGACGTGATTTATTGTTTTTATTGTAACGATAATGCCCTGTAATCGTATAGATATGGAGGATATTTTCTTTTTGGGCGCTGCTGTTGATATTGTGGATAACAAGCGGTGCGCCATCCCGGCTTTTCATCAGTTGTCTCGGCACAAGATCAGGCATCACTCAGTTTCAGGATAATCAGGGATGTCGCCCTGTCGATTTCATTATACAGACGCTCCTCTTCCCCCAAAAAAGAGGGTTCCCTTTTTTCCGCCTTTGAAAAAAGCTGTCGATGCGCCTCACACAGTTGCACCACTTCCGCGATTTCTTTTCCCAGTGAAACTTTCATTTCCGCATGCTCAATAAGCATGATAAGGGTGGTAAGCCGACTCTCGCAGATATCAATCATATTTCTGACTTCACGTGAGATGCTTACCTGGCCCTCCCCCTGCTGAACATTGTGGTTGATCTTTCTGTACAGGTATTGGAGTTCATCTATCCGGCTGTCGATCAACTTCTTTTTATCACGCTGTATCTTCAGCTTCCGGTCAAGCACCTCAGGGATGTAAACCGCAAGAAAAATCGTTGTGATGAGAGCCGCAACATCAATAATATTGATGGTATCGCTCATGGGAATATTGTAATAATGGCGGATGGCTATGCCGATGATGATACCAATTCCAATCAGGAAAAAATACAGGGCATACTGAATCAGTTTTTCTACCTTCATTTTTCTGTCCGGAGAAGTTAACAATACGTTCATTATAGAGAGTCAGGATACTTTCACAATCTGCAGAAAACATGCCTTTTAAACGCCTTTTAAAAGGCTTGTTTTCCTGTTAAAAAACACCTCTTTTTTTACAGACATTACCTGAAAAAAAACAATATTTTTCATAGCGACATTTCGTACAATAACGTGTATCCTTGAAATTGGGCCAGTTC
>JAAZED010000331.1 GCA_012512465.1 Oxalobacter sp.
ATCTGTCCCATAATATTTCCTTCCATTCAGATGACATGATTGTGCCATCAAAGGCCGGGACTAAACAACGAGCCATCCATCTGGTCTGCTAGACGTTTGATTTCAGCGGGGTCCGCAAAGAGATGCCATAGATCAGCAGGCCCTGGTTGGACGCTGTACGCGCCCATGCGCGAGCCGGACGTTCCATGCCGACTGAATCAGCCAGCATGCTCTTGACGTTGCTGTCCATACTTGAAAACTCCCAGACACCAACCCCCGCCATACCGGTAATAAGGGCAATCATCAGCAAAAAACCCAGTGCAAGACGTGCACCTATCTTCATAAGAATTCTCCGTTCTCAGGTTAAATTTTGTTTAAAACTTCTGCTCAAAAAACAATCATGACAAAAAGGCCAGCCTGTTGATCGCTGCCTCCCCCTGTCCTTACGGCACATTCGTTTTGCCTATGCATCTTCCGGTTTGCTCAAGACCGGTGATACAAAGCCGAATATACTGTTGTAAAACCCTGTTTTCTGTAAACAGGTTTCCATGCAGCCACTTCATTTGTAAAATGGCCTGACTGCATTGACTTGTCGTTTATTATCAAAAAGATAACCTGGAAAATCAGGAAGCCAAATTACCAGATGATAATAATTATTTCTTTAACGCAACAACAACTCAAAATTGAAGGGCATGCACAATGGGAATGCTAAAAGAATTTAAAGAATTCGCCATGCGGGGAAACGTGATGGACATGGCCGTAGGCGTCATCATGGGCGGCGCCTTTGGCAAAATCGTCAGTTCCATCGTATCGGACGTGGTGATGCCACCGATCGGCCTGCTTGTGGGGGGCGTCAACTTTACCGATCTCAAGATTGTGCTCAAGCATGCCACAACCGATGCCGCCGGGCATGCCGTGCCCGCCGTAACACTCAATTACGGCAACTTCATCCAGACAACCTTTGACTTCCTGATTATCGCCGCTGCCATTTTCCTGGTGGTCAAGGGCATTAACAGCTTGCATCTGAAGAAAGCGGATGAGCCGGCCGCAGAACCGTTACCCAGCAAGGAAGAAGTGCTACTGGCAGAAATACGTGATCTGCTGAAAGAACAGAACCAGTCGGCATCGGGCGAATAAAACGATCGGGAAAAGCCATCGCCTATCGCACCATGAGCGCCTGATCCGCCCTGAAATGCCGTGTTTTTCCGGCGATGGCGGTATTTCAGGCATACCGGTTCACACCATCGCCAGCCTTTTTCCATTCATCCAGGTAATCCAGATGGCACGGCATCACACAGTGACACGCAGACCTCCCGGAAAAGAGAGCACATCATGCGCAAAATGACACAGGATTCGCTTTCTTTTTTCGGAGGGTCTCCGCCTGGGGAAAACTTCCTCCGAGGTTGGTTATCAAGACAGGGGCTGACTGCCGTGCAATATCAAATTAACAACAAAACCCTCGGATAAAAAATGCACAATTCTCTTAAAAACAGAGAATTGCAAAAAACCTCATTTATTTTATTTTATATCTGCCATAACAACGGCTTGCTACGCTTATGTCTTTAGTTACATTTTAGTTACATTAATGTCGTGCATGATATTGTCAGAAAACGATACCTGGATGGAAGAAGATGGCAGGAAAACAGACAATGCCTGTCTTCAGGATATCCCGTTGAGGAAACAGAAAGCGTCATTTCCCGAATGACTGATGCCACTGGTATCTCAAGGCTGTCCTTGCGATAAATGATTCGGGCAATATGCCCGCAAGCGTTCTGCCGACAAAAACAAAAGAGGCAATATATTTGCCCCTTTTATTCTTCAAATCATTGATTTAACAGATTTGGTAGGCACGATTGGACTCGAACCAACGACCCCTACCATGTCAAGGTAGTGCTCTAACCAGCTGAGCTACGCGCCTAAAGAAGGGAGATTATAACAGGGATAAAAAAAAAGGCAATTTTTTTTGTCTTAGCGCAACAACGATTCAATTTGCCTATTTCTCCAAAAAAACCTGTTGCGCAAAACAACAGGCAAGTCAAAAATATTTCTCTTTTTGAAATATATTGCATGGACTTCCACATAAGCTGAAATTAATCGGCTTATAATTGACCGGAAACATTTCATGACAAAAAGGCAATACTGAAACGACAAGCTCTACCAATCACCTTTTTTGAGCACGGCAGGTTTCGATATTTTTTGTCTGTTTTTCCTGACCATAAGCCCTCAGTGTCTCAAGGAAGAT
>JAAZED010000332.1 GCA_012512465.1 Oxalobacter sp.
GACCCGCCAGTTGCGCCGCCTGGAAAGCACGCTGGAGCGCAATAAGGCAGTCGCATTGACGACCAGAAATCTCGATGCATTCAGGGCGGCAGAGCAGCGCAAGCTGGAGCAGCACATGCAGCGCCTGCTCGAAAACAGCCCGGATCTTATTGTCCTTCTGGACAAGGAAGGACGCTTTGTCTACTGCACGGAGATTTTCCTGAAACTCTTCAATATCCCGCATTTCGACCGCATCAACGGCCGTCATTTTGAAGAAATCTACCGTGCATTCATCAGTGAAAAACATGTTGAAGGCGCCATTGAGCGTTTTTCCAGGGCAAAGTCAGAGCGCACAACGATTGATGCGGAAATTACACTGGAGACCGGCAATCCTGATCGCCCCCATCATTACACTGTCCATGTCACCCCTGTTTTTTTGTCCTCCGGCGAATTTGACGGGGCCATCGTGCTATATCACGACGTGACGGAAATGCAACGCGCAAGGACACTCGCTGAAGAAGCCAGCGCAGCGAAAAGCCGCTTTCTGGCTTCCATGAGCCATGAGATCCGCACCCCGATGAATGCCATCATCGGTATGAGTGACCTGATCCGTACCGACAACCTGGACAATCGGCAACGCGGCTTTTTTACCGACATCCAGAAAATGTCGCGTGTACTCCTGCAAATCATCAACGACATTTTGGATTTCTCCCGGATTGAGGCCGGAAAACTTGAAATACGCCCGGTGCATTTCAACCTGGTAACGCTGTGCAACAACATTGCCTCCATGAGCCGTTTCCTGGCCGAATCGAAACAGCTGCACTTTTCCCATCATTTCAGTGATGCGCTCCCGCAGGTGGTTTTGGGCGATGACGTGCGTATCCAGCAGATCGTAACCAACCTGCTCAGCAATGCGGTCAAGTACACGGAAAGCGGCCACATCCATTTTGAAGTGGGGAGCGAAGAAAAAGAGGGCAATACCGGCATCACCTTTACCGTGACGGATACCGGCACAGGCATGCAGGAAGAAGACTTTCCCCGGCTCTTTGGCATGTTTGAGCAGGTCGGGCCGGATTCCGTCAGGCGTCCTGAGGGAACCGGTCTGGGCCTTTCCATCACAAAAAGCCTGCTTGAAATGATGGGCGGTGATATCCGCTTTACCAGCACTTACGGCAAGGGTTCCACCTTTACCGCCACGGTCCCGCTGGTACCCGGTGACCCCATGAAAACCGAAACGGCGAGCCTGTCCTCATACGTTGTCGCAAAACCAGGCGTCAATGTCCTGCTCGTTGATGACAATCCGGTAAATCTCAAGGTGGCACAAAGTTTCCTGGGACGCCATGATATCCGGGCAGATAAGGCGGAAAGCGGGCCGGAAGCGATCAGGATGGTTCAGGAAAAGCACTACGACATCGTCTTCATGGACCACATGATGCCAAAAATGAATGGCACCGAAACCACCCGGCGCATCCACGCGCTGGATGATGACTGGTGCAGGCATGTCCCTATCATTGCGCTGACAGCCAATGCCATTCCGGGTGCAAAAGAGCAATTCCTGAGTGCTGGCATGAGCGACTTCCTCGCCAAACCGATAGAAGGACAACGGCTTAACCAGGTCCTGTCCAAATGGCTGCCAGCGGAAAAACAGGGGCTTTCTAACGGCAATGCGTCAACCGCAGCAGAATACGATGAAGGCTCGGATTATAATGCGGCTATTCTGGACAGAAATGAGGGCCTGAAAAATGCTGCGGAGGACCCGGTGCTTTACCAGCAGTTACTGGACAATTTCGGATCGGAAAAAGGCAGGGATTTCCAGCAGATTGTCGAGGCCATCAATGCCGATGACACGCCGTTGGCCCACCGGCTGGTGCATACCCTTAAAAGCAATGCGGCACTCATCGGCGCTTCACGTCTGGCACAGGCCGCTTTCGCCATGGAAAAAGCCCTTGCCGACGACAATCTGCCCTATGCCCGGATACAGATGAAAATGCTTGATACCGAATTGCGTACCGTCATGAGCCAACTGGACCAGGCGGCAGCCAAACCGCACCCTGCCCAGCGACGGCCGGAGCACTCTGACCCGGTGAAAGCCCGTGCACTCATTACGCATCTTATGCCGCTCCTTTCGGCTGGCAATACCCGCTGCCTTGACATGCTTCCCGAAATCGAAAAGACCTTCTCGCCGTTTGGTGAGGCAGGCGATCTCCTCGTTCGCCAGATTGCCGATTTTAACTTTAATCTCGCCAGAGAAACGCTCCTGTCCCTGGAAGCGCTTTGCCGCCGGACATAAAAGGGCGAAGAGCATGGAAAACCATCAGCAATTCACCCTACTGGTCGTCGATGATGAAAAGACGAACCTGATGGTGCTCCATAAAATCCTTTACCCGGAATACAACATCATCACAGCCACATCCGGGGAAGAAGCCTTGAGCCGTGCCATTGAACACCTTCCCGACCTGATCCTGCTTGACATCATCCTGCCTGACATCAACGGGTTTGATGTCCTTTTGCAACTGAAGCAACTGTCGGAAACGAGAAATATCCCTGTCATCATTGTTTCCGGCCTGAACAGCGAAGGGGCCGAAGAAAAAGGGTTTTTCTTCGGTGCGGTGGATTACATTACCAAGCCCTTCAAAAACACGATCGTCAAGGCAAGGGTACGTACCCACCTGCAAACCGTACAGAACATCCGCACGATCGAAAAACTCGGCATGATCGATACACTGACCAATATCGCAAACCGCCGGAGTTTCAATGAGCGGATCGAAATGGAATGGCGCCGCGCAATCCGCAAGCAGGTTCCGATCTCCCTTCTGATGCTTGATGTGGATCGTTTCAAGATTTATAACGATACCTACGGCCACCCGCAGGGAGACATGCTCCTCAGGACAATCACGCAGGTTTTTATCGATACCCTTAACCGGCCGGGTGATATGCCTGCCCGGCTGGGTGGCGAGGAATTTGCCATTATTCTGCCGGACACCACGATGGATGCCGCCCTTTCCGTTGCAGAGAAAATCCGTTCTGCCGTGGAAAAAGCACGGATCATTGCCGCCGTTCCCGAAGCGGATATTGAAACATCCACGAGCATCAGCATCGGCGTTATTTCTACTGTGCCTGGCAATGAGGAAAGCCTCGCCTCTTTTATTGTCCGGGCGGATGAATACCTCTACGCCGCGAAAAACTCCGGCCGCAACCGCGTCTGCTCTGAGCGGGGTTAGGCGCTTGTTGATTCCGGCACCGTATGCATTACCTGCTAAAGCAGATACTGGATAATCTCACCGACATGCCCGGGACGATTGAGGTTAAGCTCAATGGCTTCACCTTCCCTGGTCACAGCTATCCCTTCGTTCAATGGGTTGCCCCCGGTCCAGGTATCCTGAGTATGGAAACGGATACGCCATCGCCATACCGGTTTTCCTTCCCGCTGAACCAGCAGCGTCGATAAATTGGCATTATCCTGAGTATAACGCCACAAAAATTGATGGTTGCGGACCATTATTTTTCTGAGTTTCTTCTTCATGTACTATCTACAGGCCGTCTATGCCGATGAAAAGAGACTATCATTATGACATCAGGAGCCATCATCTAACCGGGAGATATTCATGAAAACACATATTGCGTCCGTGCCGCTGGAGCAGGTTCTTCGCCTGCTGAACCATGGGCCGGCCACACTGGTATCTGCCCGCCATGCAGGCGTAAATAATGTGATGGCAGCTTCCTGGGTCTGCATGCTCGACTATGACCCGCCCAAAGTAACCGCCATTATCGACAAGGGCGCAAAAACCCGGGAACTGATGGAAAAAAGCGGCATGTTTGCCATACAGGTACCGACCGTGTCCCTGCTCAAGCTGACCTATCAGGTGGGACATATGAGTCTCGCCGATGAACCGGAAAAACTCGAAAAATGCGGCGTGCAACTCTTCGAAATGGAAGGGCATGACCTGCCCCTTGTCGGCGGATGTTCGGCCTGGCTGGCCTGTCGCCTGATTCCCGAAGCCCGCAACCAGGAAACCTATGATCTTTTCATTGGCGAAGTCGTTGCCGCATGGGCAGACACCCGCGCTTTTAAGGACGGGCGCTGGCAGTTTGAAACCGCAGATCCCAGGTGGCGCAGCCTGCATTACATTGCAGGCGGCCATTTTTATGCCATCGGAGAAGCCATGGATACAGCGGAAGGCATGCCGGACTGACAATAACCACACCCCCGGAAAAAAGGAGAAAACATGTCGGGATTTTTTGAAAAACTGAAAGCGGAAAGCGAACCCAGCTGGAGCGGTGCTGTCACCCACCGCTTTGTGAATGAACTGTGTGCAGGCACGGTGGATGATTCCGTTATGGGACGCTACCTGATTCAGGATCACCGCTTCATCAACAACTTTCTGGGGCTTTTAGGCGCAGCCGTCAATTACGCCGACAAATTCGAGTCACGCATTGTGCTGGGGCGTTTTATCGGCATGATCAGCAGCGATGAAAA
>JAAZED010000333.1 GCA_012512465.1 Oxalobacter sp.
AAGAAAAGGTCCGTTCGGGTGACACCCTCGGTTCTTTGCTCACCCGCCTGGGAGTCGATGATGCCCCGGCGATCGCCTTCATCAAGTCAGATGACATCGCCAGGGAAATGCTGCATCTCAAGGCCGGGAAAATTATTCAGGCAAAAACCGATAATGCCGGACAACTGCACTGGCTTTATATGTCGACAACGGACAAGGACGACATGCCATGTGACATCGTGGTCACACGCACTGACAGGGGATTTATCTCCTCCAATGACAATGCGGCAATTGAGCGCCGTGTCGAAATGCGTTCCGGCGTGATTTATTCTTCCCTGTTCGCTGCGACGGATACGGCGGAAATCCCGGACATCATCACCAACAAACTGGTTGACATGTTCGCCACCAATATCGACTTCAGTTCGGATCTGCGCCGTGGCGACCGTTTTAATGTCGTGTATGAATCCTACTGGCGTAACGGCACCTTCCTGCGTTCCGGTCGTATTCTTGCTGCTGAATTCATCAATGCCGGCAACATCTATCAGGCGGTCTGGTTTGATGGTATTGGCGCAAGACCCGGCGGCTACTACAGCTTCAACGGCAAGTCACAGAAAAAAGCCTTCCTGAAATATCCGCTCGCATTTACGCGTGTTTCCTCCGCATTCTCCATGCGCAAACATCCCATCACCGGTTTGTGGAAGCAGCATAAAGGCATTGACTTTGCCGCCCCGACCGGCACACCGATCCGTTCAGCTGCTGATGGCACCATCGAATTCATCGGCTGGCAAAACGGCTATGGCAACTTCATTGTTGTCAAACACTGGGGTGCCTATACAACAGCATATGGCCATATGAGCCGCTTTAACCCTGACATGAAAAAAGGCACCAAGGTCAAGCAGGGTGACGTCATTGGCTTTGTCGGCTCAACCGGCATGAGCACAGGACCGCATCTGCATTATGAGTTCCGGATCAATGGGGTTCAGCGTGACCCGAGACAGATTGAAATGCCGAATATCCAGCCGCTGACTGCCAGTGAAATGGAGAAATTCCGGATTGTTGTTGCTGACATGCGCCACCGTTTCTCTCTGATGAACCCGGGTGGCAGTTACGAAAAAGTCGCCTCGAAATAACATTGCCCAGCCAAGACACTTCCGGCCGTCTTTATATCGGCCTCATGACAGGCACCAGCATGGATGGTGTCGATGGGGTGCTTGTTGAAATTCCGGATAATTACACGGGTGGGTTTCTCCCGCTGACGAGTGCGGCGCATATCCCTTTTAACGAGGATCTGCGCCGTCTTTTAATGTCCCTGCAACTGCCCAGCGACAATGAAATCGAGCGGGAAGCGCTTGTTGCCAATGATCTGGCAAACATTTACGCCCGCTGTGTTTTCCGGCTGCTCGAGCAGTCATGCCTCACGCCCGGTTTTGTCACCGCTATCGGCGTGCACGGACAAACCATCCGTCATCGCCCTGAACTGGGCTATACCCGGCAAACCAATAACCCCGCGCTTTTGGCGGAACTCACCGGCATTGATGTCATTGCGGACTTCCGTTCACGTGATCTGGCCGCAGGCGGCCAGGGAGCCCCGCTGGTTCCGGCTTTTCATCATGCCCTGTTTGGCAACAGCGGCAACTCCTGTGTGGTCGTCAATATCGGAGGCATTGCCAATATCAGCATATTGACACGGGATCGCAAAACAATCGGTTTTGACACCGGGCCTGGCAATGTCCTTTTAGATGCCTGGATCGCAAAATACCAGGGCCTGCTTTATGATGAAAACGGCCAATGGGCCGCCAGCGGCGAACCTGACAGCGAATTGTTGGCCGTTATGCTGAAAGAACCTTTCCTGTCACTCCCTCCACCCAAAAGCACAGGGCGGGACCTGTTCAATGAGGAATGGGTAGAAGCAAAACTGGCTTCCGCATTGGAATTTACCGTTCTGTCTCCAGTCGATATCCAGGCAACACTGGCTGCCTTTACCATCACGACCATCGCAGACGCCATCACCCGCTATGCGCCTGATGCCGATAAAATCTTTATCTGCGGTGGCGGTGCCAGAAACACCCATCTTGTCAGCGGACTTGAGGCTGCGCTGGAAAAACCGATGCCTGACACTGACGTTGTCACCAGCGAAGTCATCGGCATTGACCCAACCCATATTGAAGGACTGGCTTTCGCATGGCTGGCCCATCGTTTCACCAACCCCCTTCCCGGCAACCTGCCAGGCGTCACCGGCGCACATGGCCCGCGTATCTTAGGCGCATTGTATCCGGGCATGATGGATAAAGACGTGACCGCTTTTTTCGGGAAAACCGGAGCTGCTGAATGATCGCGCTGCTTCAGCGTGTCAGCCGTGCACAGGTTGTTGTAGAGGAGGAAATTGTTGGCCGTATCGGAAAAGGCCTGCTTGTCCTTCTTTGCGCAGAACGCGGCGATACCGAAAAAGAAGCGGATGCCCTGTTGAACCGCCTGGTGAATTACCGGGTTTTCAATGACAGTGACGGCAAGATGAACCTGTCGCTTGATACCGTTAAAGGCGATCTGCTGTTGGTTCCCCAATTCACCCTGGCGGCCAATACCCGATCCGGAACCCGCCCCTCCTTTTCTGCTGCCGCATCACCGGATATCGGGCAACGCCTCTTTGACTATTTTACCCGCCAGGCCAAAGCAACAGTCTCTCACGTTCAGACGGGCCGATTTGGCGCCCATATGGAAGTTGAACTGGTCAATGACGGACCGGTTACCATCTGGCTGCATACACCACCGGCTGATACCCCGGCTTAGGGTCAGGACTCATTAATTTGCGCAAACTGTGCGAAAAGCCGCCTTCATCTGGCAAAATAGCAGGACATTATGATAAAAACGACCAGACACAGGAGGACGCATGAAAATATGGAGTGATTCTTTCAAGGACAATCAGGCCATCCCCCCGCAATATGCTTTCGGCTTGATCGACCCCAAAACACATGTTGCGCTGTCAGACAACCGCAATCCGCACCTGGCCTGGAGTGATGTGCCGGCAGGGACTAAATCACTGGCCATCATCTGTCATGACTATGATGTTCCTTCCAGGGGAGATGACGTCAATCAGGAAGGCAAAAAAGTGCCGGCAGACCTTCCACGGGTCGATTTTTACCACTGGCTCCTGATTGATCTGCCGCCGACAGTGCAATCTGTAGGTGATGGTGAATTTTCCAGCAGTGTCACCCCCCGCGGAAAAAGCGGTCCGGCGACATTGCATGGCGCACGCCAGGGTATCAATGACTACAGCCCCTGGTTTGCCGGCGACAAGGATATGTCCGGCGACTATTACGGCTATGATGGCCCCTGCCCCCCGTGGAATGACACCATTCCCCATCATTATGTGTTTACGGTGTATGCCCTTGATATCGACAGGCTGGCTGTCGAAGACAAATTCACCGGACCGGATATGATGGCGGCAATGGAAGGGCACATTCTGGGCAAAGCCAGTATTACCGGCGTTTATACACTCAATCCGGAGCTGGCTGACACCATCTGAGTCTTTGGCAACATGATGCAATCAACAGAAGTACTGATCATCCGTCACGGGCAGACAGACTGGAATGCAACCAAACGCCTGCAAGGGCACAGCGATACGCCTTTAAACGAGAAAGGAATCGGGCAGGCACTTGCGCTTGCCGACACCTTAAGGGAAGAAAAGCTGGAGGCCATTTTTTCAAGTGACCTCCAGCGCGCCCTGCGAACGGCAGAAGAAATTGCAAAATGGCACAATCTGCCTGTCACAGTTGATCCGGCATTCCGTGAACGCTCTTATGGTGCCTTTGAAGGCTTGAGCCGTGATGAGATCAAAACGCGCTATCCCGAATCCCATGCCGCCTGGTATGCTGCTGATCCGGATCATGTTTTTCCGCCGGGAGAGCGGATTGCCGAAAGCATCCGTGCTTTTCACCATCGGGCCATTGAAGCAATCCAGCGGATCGCCCGGCCTTATGCCAGTAAAAAAATTGTGCTCATCGCCCACTTCGGCATCATAGAGTCCGCCTATCGCGTGGCTCATGACATGCCGCTCGAAGTCAGAAGCCGGGTACCTGTGTTAAACACCAGCATCAACCGTTTCAGGGTTTGTGAAAACCGCATAGAACTCATTGCGTGGGGAGATGATGGACATCTTGAGCCACAGAAAAAACCGGTTGATTACCTCAAACATTTCTGATCTGTCATTTTTTCGGGATGTCTCCGGCATACCGGCTTTGGTAAAATAGCGCTTTTTTTGACTTTCACGCCATGCAGCTCGGTCCTTATACCCTGCCCAATAATGTTTTTGTTGCGCCTATGGCTGGTGTAACAGACCGCCCTTTTCGCCAACTGTGCCGGCAGCTTGGCGCGGGATATGCCGTCTCCGAAATGGTCGCAGCCAATCCGGCACTCTGGCAGACCCAAAAAAGCAGGAAACGGATGGCGCATCAGGATGAAGCTGCGCCACGCGCCATCCAGATCACCGGTGCCGATCCGGAAATGATGGCTGAGTGCGCACGCCACAATGTCGGGCTGGGCGCCCAGATTGTTGATATCAACATGGGCTGTCCGGTAAAAAAAGTCTGCAACAACTGGTGTGGCTCTGCCCTCCTGCAGGATGAAAAGCGCGTGGCAGACATACTCCATGCTGTTGTCAATGCGGTTGATGTTCCGGTTACGCTCAAATACCGCACCGGCTGGAACCGTGAAAGCAAAAATGCACTGACGATTGCAAGGATTGCCGAATCGGCAGGCATTGCCATGCTGACGCTCCATGGCCGTACCCGGGAAGATGCCTATCGGGGAGAGGCAGAATACGAAACCATTGCACAGGTCAAGCAAACCGTATCCATTCCCGTGGTCGCCAATGGCGATATCGACTCACCGGAAAAAGCCCGAAAAGTACTGGAGACAACCAATGCGGATGCCATCATGATCGGGCGTGCGGCACAGGGACGCCCCTGGATATTTCGTGAGATTACCCATTATCTTCAAACCGGTGAACTGATGCCGGCACCCCGTGTCGAGGAAATTCGCCGGTTGATGCACCAGCATTTACTGGATCACTACGCATTTCACGGTGAAATAATCGGTGTCCGGAGTGCCAGAAAGCACATTGGATGGTATATTAATAGTCTTCCCGGTTCGGATGTATTCAAACAACACATTAACCAGATTGATTCCTGTGAGGAGCAACTCAGGCGTGTTGATGTTTTTTTTGAATCACAGCTCGAACATGGTGAAAGATTACACTACAGGAACCAAACGCAAGAATCGCTTAGCCCTGACGCCGATTTCTCGCAAACTCAATAAGACAAAAATGAGCAAAGAGCAAATTCAGGAAGCCATCTCAAAAAGTCTGCAGGATTATTTCAATGTTTTGGATGGGCAAAAACCAACCGGTATCTATGACATGATCATGCACAC
>JAAZED010000334.1 GCA_012512465.1 Oxalobacter sp.
AATCAAAAGTGAAGTACCGCCAAAATAAAATGGTACGTTCCACTTGGCTACCAGGAACTCCGGCAGCAGACACACCAGTGTCACATACACGGCACCTGCCAGTGTCAGGCGCATCAAAATCCTGTCAACATAACGTGCAGTTTGCTCGCCCGGACGAATACCCGGAATAAACGCACCACTCTTTTTCAGGTTATCTGCTGTTTCACGGCTGTTAAATACCAGCGCGGTATAAAAGAAACAGAAGAAAATAATCGCAATAGCATAAAGCAGCGCATGCATCGGCTCACCTGGGCCAAGCGATGCGGACAGATCCTTCAGGAATCGGACAAACATATTATCCGAATCCGTGCCGGTTGCAAACCATCCTGCAATCGTTGCCGGAAACAAAATGATCGATGAAGCAAAAATCGGCGGAATCACACCGGCCATATTGACCTTCAGCGGCAAGTGTGTGCTTTGGCCACCATAAATCTTGTTACCGATCTGACGTTTGGCATAATTCACCAGAATACGGCGCTGCCCGCTTTCAATAAAGACAACCAGATAAGTCACCGCCACCACAATCACACAGATCACAAGGGCTGAAATCGCACTCATCGAACCGGTACGCACCAGCTCAAAAAGTCCACCAATCGCGCTGGGCAGGCCTGCGGCAATACCGGCAAAGATCAGAATGGAAATACCATTGCCCAATCCTCTTTCAGTAATCTGCTCACCCAGCCACATCAGGAACATGGTGCCAGTCACCAGCGTGACAACCGCGGTAAAGCGGAACATCATGCCCGGGTCGATAACGAGACCCGGCTGTGATTCAACGGCAATCGCAATCCCCAATCCCTGGAATGTGGCTAAAAGCAATGTGCCATAACGCGTATACTGCGTCATTTTACGGCGCCCTGCTTCGCCTTCCTTTTTCAGCGCCTCAATTTGCGGAGAGATGATACCGATCATCTGCATGATAATAGATGCAGAGATGTAAGGCATGATACCCAGTGCAAATACCGAGAAGCGGGAGAGCGCACCACCTGAGAACATGTTGAACATGCCCAGGATACCGCCCTCGTTCTGCCTGAACAGAAAAGCCAGCTGATCCGGATCAATTCCCGGCACCGGTATATGCGCACCAATCCGGTAGACCACCAGCGCACCAAGCAAAAACCACAGACGCTGCCAGGGGAAGCCCCCTGTCGATGTGTTGTTTTTTGCGGCCGCTTTAGATGACGTTGCCAATCGAGTTCCCCGTCTGTCTTACTTATCCAATCGTACCGCCACGGCTTTCAATTGCCGCACGCGCACCTTTGGTCACTCCCAGACCGGAAAGATTCACACTCTTGGTAATCTCGCCAGCGAGAATGACACGCACTTCCCTGATACGCTGGGAAACAATACCGGCCTGCTTCAACACCAGAAGGTCAATATCATTGACTGCCAGCTTTTCCAGATCGGAAAGACGAACTTCCGTGCGATAAGGCGCTGCCATGGATTTGAAGCCGCGCTTTGGCAATCTGCGCTGCAGCGGCATCTGTCCGCCCTCAAAACCGACTTTATGGAAACCACCGGCACGCGCTTTCTGCCCCTTGTGACCACGGCCGGCTGTTTTGCCCAGACCAGAGCCGATACCACGACCGACTCTGCGTTTGACATGTTTTGCACCGGTAGCGGGCTGTAAATTATTCAATTTCATAACTTATCCTGTTGGCAACTTCCTGAAATCAGGAAACCACTTTAACGAGATACGACACTTTGTTAATCATTCCACGAACAGCTGGCGTATCTTCCAGCATGGAAACAGAATTCAGGCGACGGAGTCCAAGGCCACGCACGGTAGCACGGTGTGCCTCATTGGTCCCGATCAGGCTTTTTACCAGCTTCACCTTGATTTGATTAGACGACATAGCCACTCACCTCTTATCCAACGATTTCTTCAACGGACTTGCCACGCTTGCCGGCAATTTCTGACGGCGTATTCATGGAAGCCAGCGCATTCATGGTTGCACGCACCATGTTGTAAGGATTACTGGAGCCAAAGGATTTGGCGACCACGTTGGTCACGCCCAGCACCTCAAACATTGCACGCATCGCACCACCTGCAATCACACCGGTACCCTGTTTGGCAGGATTCAACATCACTTTGGATGCGCCGTGTTTTCCGGTGATCGTGTGCTGCAGCGTACCATCTTTCAACGTCACCTTGATCATATTGCGACGGGCTTCTTCCATTGCCTTTTGGACAGCAATCGGAACCTCTTTCGATTTACCCTTGCCCATGCCGATACGGCCATCGCCATCACCGACAACGGTCAGCGCAGAAAAACCCATGATGCGACCGCCCTTGACCACTTTGGTTACGCGGTTAATGGAAATCATTTTTTCGCGCAAGCCGTCATCAGGCCTTTCGTTCTGCATTTTCTGTTGCATTTTTGCCATGGAATATCCCTTAGAACTTCAGGCCGGCTTCACGCGCAGCTTCTGCCAGCGCTTTCACACGACCGTGATAACGAAAACCGGAGCGATCAAAAGCGACTTCGGTAATACCGGCCTTCAACGCTTTTTCCGCAACCCTCTTGCCAACCAGCGTCGCTGCTTCCACATTGCCACCAGCACCGGACTTTCCGCCCAGTTGCTGACGCACCTCGTTTTCTGCCGTGGAAGCAGATGCCAGGATACGGGAATCCGGCGCAATAACATTGGCATAAATATGCATATTGGTACGATGCACCGACAGGCGATTCGCGCCTAATACGGCAATTTTGGCCCGAGTCTGACGTCCGCGACGCAAACGTGATTGTTTCTTGTTCATCAAACGCCCCTATTACTTCTTCTTGGTTTCTTTAAGCTTGACCACTTCGTTAGCATAGCGAACACCCTTGCCCTTATAAGGCTCAGGGCTGCGATATGCACGAACTTCGGCAGCGACCTGTCCCACAACCTGCTTGTCAATTCCCTTCAGAACGATTTCAGTTTGTGACGGGGTTTCGCATTTCACCCCTGTCGGCATTTTGTGCGCAACCGGATGCGAAAAACCCAGGGACATATTGAGCATGTCTCCCTGCGCCTGCGCACGAAAACCCACACCAACCAGCGTCAGGCGGCGCTCAAACCCCTTACTGACACCCTCAACCATGTTGCTGACCAGTGCGCGTGTGGTTCCCCACATCGCCTGGGCTTCACGGCTTTCATTGGCCGGCTCAACCAGCAGATTTTTGTTTTCTTCCTTAACACGCACATGATCAGAAAGATCACGAGACAGTGCGCCCAGTGAACCCTTGACGGTAATCTGACCACCGGAAATGGTGACAGTCGTGCCATCGGGAATAGCAATCGGCATTTTTCCAACTCTTGACATGCTTGACTCCTCAGGCTACGTAACAGATGACTTCACCACCCACGCCAGTAGCACGCGCCTTGCGATCCGTCATCACACCCTTGGAGGTGGAAACGATTGCAACGCCCAGGCCATTCATGACGTTCGGCAACTCATCACGTCCTTTGTAAATACGAAGTCCTGGGCGCGATACACGCTCCAGCCTTTCGATGACAGGACGTCCCACATAATATTTCAGTGCAATATTCAGCTCGGCCTTGCCGCCGGCTTCCTTGACACCGAAAGACTCGATATACCCCTCTTCTTTCAAGACATTTGCAATTGCAATCTTGACTTTTGAAGAAGGCATCGAGACCGAATTCTTGTTGACCTGCTGCGCATTGCGGATGCGGGTCAGCATATCTGCGATAGGATCGCTCATACTCATTTGATATCCTCCTGCTACCAGCTGGCTTTGGTGACGCCAGGAATTTCACCATTCATGGCAAACTCCCTGAGCTTGGTACGACCCAGGCCAAATTTTCTGTAGGTGCCACGCGGCCGACCAGTAAGTGCGCAACGATTGCGCTGACGGGTCGGATTCGCATTACGCGGCAATGACTGCAGCTTCAAACGCGCGTTGTAACGCTCTTCGTCTGTTTTGCCTTGGTCGTCGATGATCGCTTTTAACTCAGCACGCTTGGCGGCATATTTCTTTACCAGATCCGCGCGCTTTTTTTCACGATTAATAAGTGCCAGTTTTGCCATGCTGCCTCAGTTTCTGAACGGAAATTTAAATGCGGTGAGGAGTGCTCTTGACTCATCATCAGTCTTGGCGGTCGTCGTAATACTGATATTCAGACCACGCAAAGCGTCAATCTTGTCATATTCGATTTCAGGGAAAATGATCTGCTCCCTGATGCCAAGATTGTAGTTACCTCTGCCGTCGAAAGATCTGGCGGAAATGCCACGAAAATCCCTTACTCGCGGCAACGCAATCGTTACCAGGCGATCCAGAAATTCGTACATCCTCTCACCACGCAAAGTGACCATGCAGCCAAGCGGATAACCATCACGGATCTTGAATCCGGCAATAGATTTTTTTGCCTTGGTGACAACCGGCTTCTGGCCAGCGATCTTGCCAAGGTCTTCCACCGCATGATCAATAATTTTTTTGTCTGCAACCGCCTCCGACAAGCCCATGTTCAGGGTTATCTTGGTGATACGCGGCACTTCCATTGCGGACTTGTAGGAAAATTGCGTCATCAGATCAGACACCACCTTTTCCCGATAAAAATCTCTTAAACGCGCCATAATTATTTCGCCCCAACCACTCTGCCACTGGATTTGTAGACGCGAACTTTTTTACCGTCCACGACCTGGATACCCACTCGCTCCGCCTTATTTGAAACCACGTCGTACAACGCGACATTGGAAACGTGAATCGGCATCTGCTTATCTTCAATACCACCCGTTGCACCCGTCATCGGATTGGGACGAATGGTTTTCTTGACCACATTGACGTTCTTGACGATCACATAGTCATCAATGCAGCGCTCGACGAGACCGCGCTTACCCTTATCCTTGCCGGTCAGGACGATCACTTCGTCATCTTTTCTGATTTTTTTCATGACATTCCCCTTACAGCACTTCCGGCGCAAGAGAGACAATCTTCATAAAGCGCTCGGTACGCAGCTCACGGGTCACAGGCCCGAAAATGCGGGTACCAATCGGCTCCAGCCTGGCGTTCAGCAGCACAGCAGCACTACCGTCAAACTTGATCAACGACCCGTCCGGACGGCGCACACCCTTGGCTGTGCGAACAACCACAGCATTATAGATTTCACCCTTTTTAACTCTTCCCCGCGGCTGAGCACTCTTTACAGTGACCTTGATAATGTCACCGATGCCAGCATAGCGGCGCTTGGAACCACCCAACACCTTGATGCAAAGCACTTCCCTTGCACCAGTGTTGTCGGCCACTTTCAAACGGCTTTCACTTTGAATCATAAATTTTCTTTCCCAACTTGAATTCGTCCAGGCACCCGGCCCAACGATCAGTCTTGGTCCCGTCATCTGATGCTTTCACATCATCTGATTGGGTGGACAGTTTCTAAACTAGAACTTCGTGCCATGACTTAATGACACGAAGCCTGCAATTATCACATCAATATAAAATTAATGCAAGATTTTTTTATACAACCTGCGCAACCTGCAGTACACGGGTAACGACCCATGACTTGCTTTTGGAAATCGGACGACTTTCCCGAATTTCTACCGTGTCACCGATTTTTGCCTGATTGGCTTCATCATGTGCCAGATATTTTTTCGAGCGTCTGATGATTTTGCCGTACAGGGGATGCTTGACATGGCGCTCGATCATGACAGAAACGGTTTTATCCATCTTGTCTGAGACAACCCTGCCAGTCAGCGCACGCTGAACTTTTGCCTGATCATTCATTATTTATTACCCTTTGCATTCATAACCGTCTTCACACGAGCAATATCACGCCTGACCTTCCTTATCTGGGAAGTATTCGTCAATTGCTGGGTGCCTTTCTGCATGCGCAGACCGAACTGGGCCTTCAACAGCTCATTCAATTCCTGCTGCAGTGCGGCCTGATCTTTATTGCGAAGCTCGGAAGCTTTCATAATCACTCCTTTACTGGCCGCCAATCCGGCGAGTCACAAACGTGGTTGACAATGGCAGCTTGGCTGCAGCAAGGCGGAAAGCCTCACGCGCCAGCTCTTCACTGACACCATCCATCTCATAAAGCATCTTTCCAGGGCGAATTTCAGCAACCCAGTATTCCGGGTTACCCTTACCACTACCCATACGGACCTCTGCCGGCTTCTCGGAAATCGGCTTGTCCGG
>JAAZED010000335.1 GCA_012512465.1 Oxalobacter sp.
AAGCCGTCAACGCGAGTAACGGCGGGCAGGGCGCACCGCTTGATCCCGGTTATACCCGTGCATCCTTCAGCAAGGACGATCTGCTTGGTCCCTTCAGCGAATCCACATGGAACAGAACCGTCAACGCGAGTAATGGCGGTCAGGGTGCGCCGCTGGACCCGGGCTACCTGAAAGCGTCTTTCAGTCCGGAAGCACTGGCCGAGCCGGTGGTGCAGGCATGGGATGCAACGGGCAAAAAAAGCAGGGCGCTCTTTGACACCACTGTCCAAAAAAGCGACCCCTGGCTTGCACCCCTGGGCGACACGCTAAAGGACAGCTACACCCATGCCCCGGACACCGACCCCGACTACATCCACTCACTGGCAGACGCCAGCCGCGATGGCTCCCACAGCAACTGGGCAAAAGACCTCGGCATCGCCCCCCATGTCGCACAGTACAAGGTCGCTGCAATCGCAGCCCGTCTGGCCGCCAACATGGCTTCCCCTGGCGCCTCCTCCGACACCGTGATGCAGAGTGCCGCGAGCGACTACCGCTTTGCCCCTGAAGGGCAGACAGGCAACGAGTGGGCCAATGAACGCAATACCGACTTTCTGGAGAAACTGGTCAAACAGGAAGTCGGCGTGCTCCAAAGCGAGCGGCAAAAGCTCGAAGACAGCCACAGCGAAGACTACAGAACGCGAAGGCTTTTTAATCCGGACCACAATATCCTGACCTCCCCGGCAGCGGTCGCCGGATTCCTGACCGAAGACATCGTCCCGGGAGTCGTCACCGTTCTCGGCCTGACACAAGGCATGGGCGGCGGCAGTACTTCCTGGGTAGCTAAAACGATCGCTCCTTACCTTGCCGAAGGCGTTGCGACTTATTATGCCGAACTGGATGAATTCCACGATACGATCATGGCCGCATCAGAAGATGATCTGGTGTATGAGTATCCGGAATATGCAAGCCTGCTTGGTCGTTACCCCGACACAATATCCGCGAAAAAAGAGCTTATCCGGCAAAGAGGTGCGCCCTATGCTTACAAGAAGGCGGTGGAGAGTATTTTTTTGACGCTGGGAATGAACAAGTTTATCAAGTCAACAAGAACGGGGGCAGAGAATAAGGTAACTTCGTTAGGGCAGCATACTGTAAGTGAAGGAATGAAAGAGAGTATTAAAAATAAAAACAAGAGACAGTAAGGAAATTTTTGCTTTGACAAAGCGTTGCGTACTTCATATTTTGACGCATAATATTTGAATTCATACATTTGATAAATAAACATGAAGCAATATTTATTCCCTCCATTTTTCCTTTTTTTGCTGGGCTTGCTGGTTCTTGCTCCGGCAAGGGCCGATTCTTATGAGAAGGGCGAGCAGTATTATCAAGCCAAGGAATATGAAGCGGCACTTCCATTGATTAAAGAAGCGGCCAAGCAGGGTACTGCTAGAGCCCAATATCGCCTGGGCGTCATATTTGATAACGGCTATGGTGTCAAGCGGGATTCGAAAAAAGCATTTGACTGGTATCGTAAAGCGGCGGGACAACAGCATGTTTCGGCGGAATACAACCTGGGCATGATGTACTACAAAGGAGAGGGAACGAAACGAAATTATGTTGAATCGGCGATGTGGTTCAAGAAAGCTGCTGAACATGGTGATGCTGATGCAAGCATAAATCTTGGCATAATGTATTTGAATGGAGAAGGTGTCAAACAAGACTACATGCAGGCATACCAGTGTTTTTTAAAGCCCGCCATAGACGATAATCCTGAAGCGCAGATTAATCTGGCCTTGTTGTACTATGAAGGTAAAGGCATTGAGCAGGATTACTCACAAGCTTTTCACTGGACACAAAAAGCTGCTGAACAGGGAAACATGCAGGCGTTGTACTGGCTCGGCTTTTTATATGACAAGGGGTATGGTGTCAAAAAAGACGTTACAAAGGCTGTCGACCTGTATCGGAAAGCCGCCGACGAGGGATTTGCTCTGGCTCAGCATGTGATGGGTATCATTTATCTTGAAGGCCGCAAAATTGCTGTAAACGATAAGCTGGCCTTGACTTATTTAACCGATGCATTAAAAAACGGCAGACCCGATGCCGCCTACCTGATCGGCTACATCTATGAAAACGGCAGAGGCGTTAAGGCTGACAGACAAAAAGCGATGGAAATGTACCGGGTTGCGGCAAAGGCAGGGAATGCCGAAGCTATCGAAAGGCTCAAAAACCCGGACGGATCAGCAGAAGGCTTTTTTCAGGCCGAAGAATATTATCTTTCCAGAGATTATGAGAAAGCCTTACCGTTACTGGAAAAAGAAGCCAACAAGGGGAAGGCCAGAGCCCTCTTTTATCTGGGCGCCATGTATCAGCATGGCTGGAGTGTCAGGGCAGACCAAAAAAAATCTCTGCGTTTTTATGAGCAGGCAGCGCAGCGAGGAGATGCCGATGCCCAGTTTAATCTGGGTATTTTGTATCATTCGGGTTTCGGTGGAGAGCGAAATGACACCAAAGCGGCCAAATGGATGCGTGAAGCAGCAAAGCAGGGTGAGACAGAGGCCCAGCACAATCTCGGATATATGTATGCCAATGGTTATGGCCTCAAAAAGGATTATGTCAAAGCACATGAATGGTATTTGAAGGCAGCCAGAAAGGGAGCGACTGAATCACAGATTGCACTTGCCACCATGTATCACTATGGCATGGGAGTCAAAAAGAATGATGTCGAAGCACTCAGGTGGGCTGAAAAAGCAGCAAAAGGGGACAGTGCAGAGGGAAAGCTGGTTTTGAGCCTGCTGCAGAAAACCGCGAGTAAACAGATGGAAACCTCTGAACAAATGGTAGATTTTTTTCAGCAGGCGGCAAATATTGGCGTGCCTGAAGGAAAAGCGATGGTCGGTGTTGCCTATTTTGAAGGAGAGGGAAGACCTCAAAGTGATGTGTTGGCATTTCAATATTTCAATGAGGCATACAAAGCTGGTTATGTGAAGGTTTCCTATCTGCTTGGATATCTTTATGAAACGGGCCGTGGCGTCAAGGCAGATAAACAAAAGGCCCTTGAAATGTACCGGATCTCTGCCAAGGCAGGCGATAAGAAGGCTATCGAAAGACTTAAAAGCCTCGGCGAGCCAATTTCAGCCAGGTAACCAGCACTGCTGCACGGCAAACCATCCGCGTTCATCCCGTCAGGCTGCTATAAAAGCAGCCTGATTTTTTTGAGCGCCAACCGTCTGGCCGCAACACCGTACTGTCACCAATTCATGTCGCGGCCCCATCGCATCGCATGGTGCAAAAAAACAACATAATTTCCGGATTTTTCGTGAAAAGCGCGGGATTCCGATAACAAAGCGCTTGAACTGTAAGGGAAATGGCATAAAATTTGCTCGGTAGTTTGAACATCAAATAGTTTTAAACACTGAATATTGGAAATGCAAATGAAAAGAGCGGTTATCGCGCTGGCAGCGCTGGGGGCAGTGGCATCAATGGCGGGTGTGGCAAACGCCCAGAGC
>JAAZED010000336.1 GCA_012512465.1 Oxalobacter sp.
CTACGGGAGCAACTCGCTACTCTGATGGCAGAATAACTCCGTTGATGCTTTCCAGACATCTCAAATTCAGATTGAATGATGTAAACTGAATATATTGCCAAATGGAAATAGATGCTACGGGTTAAAGCCAACATGGATACAAAACATCAAGAATATAACAAAGACTTTGAGGGGCATAACTTCCTTGGGTTGCACAACCTTAGAAAAAAAGAGCGTGCCCTTAATCAAGCGCTTGCTACTCGAGAATTCGAGATTGAACTGTATTGGAAGAGAACTACATATTTCTGGACGCTGATCACAGCTATCTTGGCTGGTTTTGGTGTTTCGATAAATGTAGGCAGTGATGCAGCAACTCCCATAATTTTGTCCTGCATCGCATCTGTTTTATGCTGGGCATGGATATTTGTTAATAAAGGCAGCAAACGCTGGCAGGAAAACTGGGAAAAACATGTCAATCTGCTAGAGGATAACATTATTGGCCCTCTGTACAAAAAAGAGCCTCCCGGATTAAAAGATTATAAAAATAAAAACCTTGCAACTGCTGACTTCCAGCGAATATTTGCAGCAACAGGTAACACTTTGACAAGGCCAGCGGAAATGTCCGTATCGAAAATAAATCTATTGGTCTCTTGCTTTATGCTAATTGTCAGCGTTTCACTTCTTTTTTACGCTTGGGGTAGTTTTTTTATCCGGGAAGTTAAGGTTAATACTCCCTGTGCTCTTGGTTCTGGATACAGTTGGGATTTTTGGTTTTGCGCCGGGTTTACCGTGATAAGTGCTTTGACTTGTTGGGCGATCTATTCTTGGGGGAAAAGTTCTGCATTCAAAGATAAACAATCCGGCACTTCAAATAGCGTCAACCCATCGTAAGCGTAGCGAGTTGCTCCCTGAGTGCGCTCGCCTCATCAGCGAAAGCGATTTTCACTCATGATTTACTGGATTCTTCTTCCGTTTTATCTGCTACTCATCCTTTTCGGATGTGCGACCTGCTGGCTGCCATCCCTGTTTGTAAGCAAAGCTGGGACGGTACCTGTCATTTTTATCTGGTGGACAACGCCAGACAGTAACTGTTTCGGCGCTGATGGTGACGTTGGTTTCCGCGATGCCAATGCCCATCGCCTGGACACCTGGGGAGGCAGGTGGTGGGTTTGCACAAAATGGCTGTTCCGCAATTCCATGAATTACCTGCGGGAATATCTGTTAGGCGTAAAAAGCACCGGTAAGGGCGATACGGTCAAGACGGTCAAGGCAACGGAAAAATATTCCATCGACAAAACCGTCTTTGAAAGTGGTTTTGGCTGGCAGATACACGGGTCATGGTACTGGAACGCCACAAAGCGGTTTCGCTGGAATATTGGCTGGAAACTGAATCAGGCCACGAAGCGCGATAAGTGCATGATGGTTTTCAGTATCGGGCCTTATTGCAACAGATAGAAAAAGGGGGCCGAAGCCCCCTGCAGGAAATATGCTAAACGGTGCGACCACTGTGGATGCGCTAACATCCACAGCAGCCACCGCCCGCAGAGAGTAGCTGCGTTAAGCCTGGGCACCGTGCCGTCTAGACAGCGGTGAAAAGGCTATCATAACGACTACAAAAATGGAAACCATTCGATGCGGTTCCTGCAATAAAAAACTCGCAGAAGCGGAATATACCCGTCTTGCAATCAAGTGCCCGCGATGTGGCACACACAATCAGATGAAGGCCCGGAGCCTCTTACCCGAATGCCGACGAGCATCACCCGGAGAAGAAAATGGGCCACAACAAGAAAACCCCTCCTACCCTTACCTCCTACCCCAAGTCAAAGCCGATCATCGCGTGGATGGGCGGTAAACGCCGCCTGGCAAAACACATCCTCCCCCTGTTTCCCGATCATCAGTGCTACGTCGAGCCATTCGCCGGTGGCGCAGCGCTTTTCTTCATGAAAACGCCGTCCGATGTCGAGGTTCTGAATGACATAAATGGTGAACTGATAAACCTGTACCGCATTGTCCGGTACCATCTGGACGAACTGATTCGCCAGTTTCACTGGTCGCTCGTGAGCCGGGAAATATTTTCCTGGCTGAAAGCATCGCCGACAGAAACACTGACAGACATCCAGCGGGCCGCCCGTTTTTACTATCTGCAGAAATGCGCCTTCGGAGGAAAAATTACCGGCCAGACTTTCGGAACGGCACCATCCTCCCCGCCAAAACTGAATCATCAGCGAATGGAAAAGGATTTGTCAGTCGCCCATCGTCGTCTGTTGCGAACCTATATCGAGCATCTGGACTGGCAAGAGTGTATTGCTCGTTATGACAGGGCGAACACCCTTTTTTACCTTGATCCACCTTATTACGGCACCGCCGGATACGGAAATGATTTCGGACTGGAACAGTACGACGAAATGGCCGCACTGGCCAGATTGATCAAGGGAAAAATGATCATCTCTGTCAATGACATCCCGGCCATGCACACCGCATTTTCCGGGCTGGAAATGCAACACCTGGAAACCACCTATACCGTCGGTGGCACAAAACACAGCCAAACCCGATCCGGCGAGCTTTTGATCCGCAATTTCACCTGATGCCACCCCCGGCGGGTTACTTGCCCGCCAATCAACCCCCCACTTAATGCGCCTGTCGGCGCGAGCGGACATCATGCAGGAAACCCTTGTTAAACATAGCTACAGGAGCAAACATGGCTACTGATTTTCATCATGGCGTCCGCGTTGTCGAGATCAACGAAGGAACCATCCCAATCCGCACCATTTCCACCGCTGTTATCGGCCTGGTCGCCACCGCCGAGGATGCCGATCCGACAGTCTTTCCGGAAAACACACCCGTCCTGATCACCAATGTACAAAATGCCATCGGCAAGGCCGGAAGTACCGGCACACTGGCCACCGCCTTGAATGCCATTGCGCTGCAGGCCAAGCCCATTACCATCGTCGTCCGCGTACCGGAAGGCGAGGACGAGGCCGAAACCACCAGTAACATCATCGGCGGTACCGATGAAGAGGGCCGCTATACCGGCATGAAAGCCCTGCTGTCCGCGCAATCGATGCTGAAGGTCAAGCCACGCATCCTCGGTGTACCAGGGCTGGATACCCAGGCTGTTACCAATGCCCTGGTTTCCATCGCGCAGGAACTGCGAGCCTTCGTTTACGCCAGCGCCTGGGACTGTACAACCAAGGAAGAGGCTGTCGCCTATCGTGACAAATTCGGACAGCGTGAACTCATGATCATCTGGCCGGAATTCCAGGCATGGAGCACCGCTGACAATGCCACCGTTGATGTCCCGGCTGTTGCCTTTGCGATGGGCCTTCGCGCAAAAATTGACGAGCAGGTCGGCTGGCATAAAACCCTGTCAAACATGGCCGTCAATGGCCCCACCGGTATTTCCCGCAGCGTCTTCTGGGACCTGCAAAACCCGGCAACCGATGCAGGCTACCTGAACCAGAACGAAGTCACCACCCTCATTAATCAGAGCGGCTTCCGATTCTGGGGCAACCGTACCTGCGAAAAGGGCGAGTATTTCTTTTTCGAGAACTACACCCGCACGGCACAGGTACTGGCAGACACGATTGCCGAGGCAATGTTTGCCTTTGTCGACAAGCCCATGCACCCGTCTCTCATCAAAGACATCATCGAGAGCATCAATTCCAAGTTTGCCTCGCTGAAAGCCAGTGGTTACATCCTGGGCGGACAGGCATGGTACAGCGACGATAGCAACACCGTGGAGGATCTGAAAAACGGCAAGCTCATCATCGACTACAACTATACGCCGGTACCGCCGCTGGAAAACCTGCTCTTCCAGCAGCGTATCACTGACCAGTACCTGATGGATTTCGGCGCCCAGATCAACGGCTGACATCCACCTGCCCCATCCCGTGCGCTGTTTTTACAAGGCGCACAGGATGAAAGCACCCCCTTTGAAAAACAGGAGTAAGAAATGGGATTACCGCGCAAACTGAAAAATTTTAATCTCTTCAACGATGGCGAATCGTACATCGGTGAAGTGACCACTGTCACCCTGCCGAAGCTCTCGCGCAAAATGGAAGAGTATCTCGCCGCCGGCATGACCGGGCCGGTAGAGATCGACTTTGGCAATGAAAAACTCGAAATGGAGTGGACGGCAGGCGGCCTGCTGGAAAGCGCCCTCACGCAATACGGCGCCTCAACGCACAATGCCACCGTTTTGCGCTTTGCCGGTGCCTACCAGAACGACGATACCGGTGAGGTGACCGCTGTAGAAATCATCGTCCGTGGCCGTCACAGGGAAATCGACATGGGTGACGCCAAGGTCGGCGAAGACACCGAACACAAGTACACCACCACCTGCAGCTATTACAAGCTGGTTGTCAATAACGAAACGCAGATCGAACTGGATTTTGTCAACGCAGTCGAAACCGTTGGCGGCGTGGACAGGACAGCCAGCATCCGGTCTGCCATCGGCATTTAACCTGTCCGACTACCCCAGCGGCAGGTGGGGCAGATAACAGCCGCAGCACAGGCCCACGCCTCCTTTCGGCAACACCTAAAAAGCGGGTGACTGTGCGGACAGCCGGGAAAGAACCGGAACTGGTGAGCGGCGGATAAATCCGGAAATCCGCGCCACCGGGCCTCTTTAAACCAACCGAAAAGGAATGACAATGGAAAACCTCGATAACCACGAACACAACCACGACAATGCGGCACCCTCTCCGGCTGCAGATGGCGCTGGCGTGAAAAAAAACACCGTCCTCCTGGATGAACCAATCCAGCGGGGCAATACGACAATCACCGAAATCACCGTCCGCAAGCCAAAATCCGGTGAGCTGCGCGGTGTCACCCTGACTGCACTGTCTGAAATGGATGTGATTGCCCTGCAAAAGGTGCTGCCCCGTGTCACAACCCCTGTGCTGAATTCCGAGGAGATCGCAAAAATGGAGCCAGCCGACCTGATGAAACTGGGCGTACAGGTGGCCGTTTTTTTGCTGCCGAAAGCCGACAGGGAGATGGTCTCCCTCGGCGAATAGAGGAGGCGATGGCAGACATTGCCATCGTTTTTCATTGTGCACCGTCCACCATGGACGAACTGTCCCCGAATGAACTGATGGAATGGCGTGAGCGGGCAAGGGTACGAAACGGATCTGAATAATGGCTAGAGAACTGAAACTGCAGGTAGTGCTTTCTGCGCTCGACAAAATCACCGGCCCGTTAAAAAAAGCCCGGGCCGGAAGTAAAGAACTCGCCAGCGCACTCAAGGCCACCCGTGACCGCCTGAAACAACTGGAAGGGCAAAGTGGCAAGATTGATTCTTTCCGGAAGCTGGCCAGCGGAATTCGGGACACCCGTACCGCCATGACGGAAGCCCAGGCAAAAGTACGAGAC
>JAAZED010000337.1 GCA_012512465.1 Oxalobacter sp.
GCATGAATCTGGGTGATGGAAAGCGCGGCGGTATCTACGGGCGCTTTATTGCGGCTGATGATGGTTTGCCAGCTTTGTGCAATCTGCACGGCGGTCATGATGGGATCAATGGTGTGGTTGGGTTGTGCCCCATGTCCGCCTCGCCCGTGAATTGTGAGGGTGAATGTATTACTGGAAGCCATCATGGGACCGGTTTTGACGGCGAAATCGCCTGCGGCATAGTCAGGCCAGTTGTGCATGCCAAAAACCGCATCGACCGGACAGGTTTCAAACAGTTTTTCATTCATCATGCGAAGGGCACCGCCATAACTTTCTTCAGCCGGTTGGAAAATGGCGTAAACGGTGCCGTCAAAATGGCGGGTTTTTGCCAGATGAATGATGGCTCCCAGCAGCATGGCCGTATGGCCGTCGTGGCCGCAGGCATGCATTTTCCCGGGGTGGCGTGAGGCGTGTTCAAATTCGTTGAGTTCCGGCATTGGCAGGGCGTCAATATCAGCACGCAGGCCAATCGAGCGGTTGCTTTTGCCGTTTTCAATCTTGCCGATAATGCCGGTTCCCCCTATGCCGCGTATAACCGTGATGCCGTTTTCTTCCAGCTTGGCGGCAATCAGTTCAGCGGTCCGGGTTTCTTCATAGGCGACCTCCGGGTGGGCATGGATATCACGCCGGATGGGTTGTATCTCTGCAAGAAATGCGGGGGGGAAATCAATTAGTTGTGTCATAACAGATCAGTTCTTCTCGGCCGGATTGTCAGGTTGTGCCTGTGAACGCCGTTTTCCTGGTGAAACGGGGTAGGCATATCTTTCCGCCAGCGCGTGATACAAAGGTACCGGGCTGATAAAGCGCGATACACCGCTGGCCAGAAGGGACGTTATCATCAGTGACAGCAGCATGTGATTGCTTCCTGTCATTTCCATGGTAATGATAAAGGAAGTCAGCGGTGAGCGTGTGACACCGGACAAATAAGCGGCCATAACCAGGATGATAATGGCGCCGTGGGGGGCAATGGCCGGCAGCAGGGCGGATATATTGTCACCAAGGCCGGCGCCGACAGACAGCGTTGGCGCGAAAAGCCCGCCAGGTATCCCGCTCAGTGTCGAAAGCAATGTAGCGATGAATTTGCAGATGCCGTAGTACCAGGTGAAAAGACTGTTGTTGGCTTCAAGTGTCATTCGTGTCGGCTGATAGCTGGTTCCGAATGTCATGCCATTGGTGGCAAAGCCGAGCAGGGCAACGATAAGGCCGCATGTGGCGGCAAACAGGTAGGGGTGGGCCTGGATAAAGGCTCTCAACCGTCCGGGCAGAAAGAAGGAAAATTTCTGTGTGAGAAGGCTGAAAAGGCCGCCTGCCGCGCCTCCCAGGATGGCACAGACAGGAATGGCATAAACATGCTGGGATAGGTCCAGCACAACATTGGTTGACCCGAAATAGATGTAATTGCCCTGGACAGCCAGTGAAATCAGGCCGGCAATAATCACGGTCAATAGCGTGGAACTGTGTGCGTTGAACGGATATTTTTTATTGAGTTCCTCAATGGCGAACATGATACCGGCAAGGGGAGTATTGAAGGCTGCGGCAATGCCGGCGGCACCGCCTGCCAATACCAGTGCGCGCCGGTGCGCTGCTGTCTTGAATGGCCCATATCCATAAAAGGCGTGGCTGATGGACGCACCGATCTGGACCGTCGGGCCCTCGCGCCCGATGGAAGCTCCCATGACCAGGCCACCCAGCAGCATGGCAACTTTGCCGATCAGATTGCGAATGGAAAGCAGGTTGCTTTTTTTCTGGTCATCCGGATCATCAATCACCGCAATGGTCTGGGGAATGCCGCTGCCCTGTGTTCCCTGAAAAAAGCGATTCGTCAGCCAGGCAAAAAGTGCAAAGGCTGCCGGAATGAGGGGTAAAAGCCACCAGTGCAGTTTTTCCTGCAGCCAGAGATTGACTTCATTGGCATAGTCACTGGCAATGGCCACACATACCCCGGTAAGGCCGATCAGGACGGAAGCGAAAAACCAGATGAGAATGTGGTACCAGGCATCGCGTGTACGGTCAACGATACGATTGGTGGTGTGGTCCGGCGTTTCGGGTGAAGTATCTTCTCGATGTTCTTCTGATGAGGGTGAAGACATGTGCGGACAGAGTTCAGTAGGATTTTTCCCATTATAGGGGATCAGCACAAAATGGCGAAACAAAGCGGTCAGGGAACGGGAGAAAACATGAAAAAAACCCGCAATGGATCGCATTGCGGGTTTTGAAAGTGAAGCAGTTAATGCCAGGGAATGGCTTACATCATACCGTCCATGCCCATGCCACCCATACCGCCCATGCCACCTGGCATGCTGACGGCTGTCTTGTCTTCCGGAATGTCAGCAACCATGCAATCGGTAGTCAGCATCAGGGAAGCGATGGAAGCGGCATTCTGGAGCGCGGAACGCGTAACCTTGGCCGGGTCGAGAACGCCCATTTCAACCAGGTCGCCGTACGTATCGTTAGCGGCGTTGTAGCCAAAGTTGCCTTTGCCTTCCATGACCTTGTTGACCACAACGGAGGCTTCTTCACCGGCATTGGCCACGATCATGCGCAATGGCTCTTCCAGTGCACGCATGACGATCTGGATACCGGCATCCTGGTCTGCATTGTCACCCTTGACCTTGACCGCTTCACGGGCACGCAGCAGGGCAACGCCACCGCCTGGGACAATGCCTTCTTCAACCGCAGCACGGGTGGAGTGCAGAGCATCTTCAACACGTGCTTTTTTCTCTTTCATCTCAACTTCGGTTGCCGCACCAACGCGGATAACTGCAACACCGCCTGCCAGCTTGGCAATGCGCTCCTGCAGTTTTTCACGATCATAGTCAGAGGCCGCATCATCCATCAGCACACGAACCTGCTTGACGCGTGTCTGGATGGCGGCACCATCACCGTTGCCATCAATGATGGTGGTGTTTTCCTTGTTGATTTCAATGCGTTTGGCCTGGCCGAGCATTTCCAGCGTGGCATCTTCCAGGTTCAGGCCGGTTTCTTCGGTGATAACCTGCCCACCCGTCAGGATGGCGATATCTTCCAGCATGGCTTTGCGGCGGTCGCCGAAACCAGGGGCCTTGACCGAACAGGTTTTCAGTACGCCGCGGATATTGTTGACAACCAGGGTGGCCAGTGCCTCACCTTCAACGTCTTCTGCAACAATCAGCAGCGGGCGGCTGGCTTTGGCAACCTGCTCAAGTACCGGCAGCAGATCACGGATATTGGTGACTTTCTTGTCCGTCATCAGGATGTACGGGTTATCCAGAACGGCGATCTGTTTTTCCGGGTTGTTGATGAAGTAAGGGGAAAGATAGCCACGGTCAAACTGCATACCTTCGACGATTTCGAGTTCGTCGATGAGGGATTTGCCATCTTCAATGGTAATCACACCTTCCTTGCCGACCTTGTCCATGGCTTCTGCGATGCGCTCACCAATGGAATTATCACTGTTTGCGGAAATGGAGCCAACCTGGGCGATTTCCTTGCTGGTGGTGGTTGGCTTGGCGATTTTTGCCAGTTCGGCAACAACGGCTTCAACCGCCTTGTCGATACCACGTTTCAGATCCATCGGGTTCATGCCGGCGGCAACATATTTCATGCCTTCACGGACGATGGCCTGAGCCAGAACGGTTGCTGTTGTGGTGCCGTCACCGGCGTTGTCACTGGTTTTGGACGCGACTTCTTTTACCATCTGTGCGCCCATGTTCATGATTTTGTCCTGCAGTTCAATTTCCTTGGCAACAGAAACGCCGTCCTTGGTCACGACCGGGGCTCCCCAATTGCGCTCTAAAACGACATTGCGGCCTTTCGGGCCAAGGGTGACTTTTACCGCATTGGCGAGGATATTGACGCCTTCCACCATCTTGGCACGGGCGGTATCGCCAAAAATAACATCTTTTGCTGGCATGTGAATTTCTCCGTTGATTTAAATAGTATGTGTTCTTTTTTTGACAGGTGTTCCCGGGATTATTTGCCGACAATCGCCATGATGTCGGACTCATGCATAACCAGCAGTTCTTCACCGTCCACCTTGACGGTCTGGCCGGCATATCTGCCGAAAAGAACGCGGTCGCCAACCTTGACATCCATTGGCAGCACTTTGCCTTCAGGCGTGATCTTGCCGTTTCCAACAGCAAGCACTTCGCCCTGGTCCGGTTTTTCTGCGGCGGTTTCGGGAATCACGATACCGGATGCGGTGGTTTTTTCCAGGTCCATGCGTTTGACGATAATACGGTCA
>JAAZED010000338.1 GCA_012512465.1 Oxalobacter sp.
GCCATCATGAAGGTGCATTTCCTGCTCAATGACCGAAAATCAAAAGCATACAATTTTCCCGGCAAGTGGGTAAAATACCCCCTTCGTTTCATCCTGTTCAGCACGTCTTAGCCACTGATGAAAAGCGGCTGAGGACAAACCAGCCATGAATACCACCAAAGCCAATCTGCACGGTGTTGCCGCCATTCTCATGTGGAGCACGCTTATCGCGCTTGTCCGTTCGGTCAGCCAGGCTTTCGGCGTGGCAGGCGGCACGGCCCTCATCTTCACGGCTGGCGCCATTGTGCTTTGCCTGCGGCAGGGCTTTCCCAACATCCGCAACATGCACCCGCTGTACGTCTGGGGATGCGGTGCTGCCTTTGTCCTGTATGAAATCCTGATGTCCCAATCCATCGGCCTGGCCACTTCCAGCAGTCAGACCCTGGAAGTGGGAATGATCAACTATCTCTGGCCCTGTGCCATCGTCATCATCTCAATCTGGATCAACAAGGAGCGGGTGCGCTGGTGGGTCTGGATGGGCATCGCGCTTTCACTTACCGGCATCACGCTGTGCATCACGGCAAACAGTGACGTGGATCTGGCCGGGTTTGTCGAGAATATCATGGCAACCCCTCTTCCCTACGGGATGGCTTTCATTGCCGCCATCCTCTGGGGCTTTTACTGCAACCTGAGCCGCAAATACGGTGAAGGCCAAAACGCCGTTCCCTTTTTCTTTATTGTTATCGCTACCGCACTCTGGGTGCGTTTCTTCATCACAGGAAGCGAACTCAACTCTCCGGACTGGATCGCCTGGGCCGAACTGGCCTATATCGGGGTTATCTTTGCCCTTTCCTATGCCTGCTGGGAAACCGGCATACAGAAGGGAAACATTATCCTGCTGGCGGCCATCTCCTACTTTACCCCGGTTTTTTCCATGCTTTTCATGTGTGCATGGCTCAAAACGGTACCCAGGACCGGATTCTGGATTGGTGTCGCTTTTGTTGTTGCCGGCTCCCTCGTTTGCTGGACAGCCACCCGTAAGTCCGGGGCCGGTTAATATAAAGACACCTGCTAGGTAAAGTGCTTCATCACGAATTGTTTCAGTTCCGGGGGCACATCCTCATGTTCGCTGCTGTCGATAAACGTCGGCTTCGTCTTCGCCAGTAATGAAAAATCGTAATTTTTCAACTGCTTGAATTGACGGGTAACCCATTCAATGGCGCTGTATTCGATCTTGAAACGGAAAATACAGATATCCGACTCGGGAAGCAGTATGGCAACGGTGTTGTCAGGACTAAGAACCTTCTCCTGCCTGTTGAGCTGAAACTGCTCCAGCCGCCGTATCTGGTTGTGCAAAAGTCCGATATCATTCCTGTAAACCCGCATCACTTCTTCGAGCTGGATCATGTCATAAATAAAAACCGGCATAAACCCCTCCTTCCTGATCTGTTGTGCAATAAAAACGTGTTTCAAACATTCACACCAGACCAGGCTGGCCGTCACTCTGCCTGCACGGGAACCCCAGACGTTTCCCTGTAAGCAGAAAGCGCATCGCTGCCGTATACGGTGCTTTGCAGCCTGCTGACAAAACGGGTGAGCATCGTCTTGTCAGACAGGTTAAAAGCGCTTCCTTTCTGCATCAGAAAATAAATCCGTCCCCCGTTCGGCATGAAAATTTTCACCGTCTTTTCATCCAGAAACACGGCGGGAACCGATGCTTTTTCGGCATCAGTAAAAGGGCCTGATAACCTGGCACTGCCGATAACCGGCCTTATGCAAAGATCAAGGATATGTTTGAAGATAGTGATGTCTTCCTGGGTCGTCAGATGCGTATTCATAGATAATCTCCATCGTGGTTGTCATGGTGTATATCTACAATTTAATCTTTCCAAACACGTCAAACAATGACGCAATCAAAAAGTATCATCCCGAATATGAAAAGATTGCGATTGCATAACAAGCAGCCGTTTCACGCGTGTTTTACGGAAAATGTGACAGGATCTTCCGACGAATTTCACATTGCCTGTCAACATAGGCAGGAAAGCCAGGATAGCCCGATTCCCTGAACGCTTGATATAGTGCGTTGGACTCCTTATCGAGCTGGCGGACTTCTTCAATCCGGCATGCCCGGGCCGGATTTTTCGAGATACACAATCGCCTGTACTGCCGCATCAATGAGAACATTTCATCAGGCGTACAATTGTTCCATGGATGGGCCAATTCCTCGCCATCTCCTGTCCCTCCTGCCAGTACATCATCAGCAATCCGGATCAGTGCTTTTGCCGTCTTGCAGATTTCAGGAATATCCCTGTCCTGCTGGTACCACAGCACATCAAACTGTTTGAGTTTTTGCCGCGCGGCTTTTTCGTAGATATCATTTTTGCCTGTCGCCCCCAGCAACGTCATCCTGAAACGATAATTCTCAAAAACGAGCGCATTCATCTCCCGCGCTGAGCACGCCTGTGCCTGTGCCAGAGCAGGAAACAAAGAAACAGCCACCAACAGCGCGATGAAAACTTTGCAACGAAAAAGCAAAAACATGAAATCCCGGAAATTGAGAAAAGCGTTTAACTATAACGGCTTTCCATGAATTAACCTAAAGAAAACCCGCCCGGACGGA
>JAAZED010000339.1 GCA_012512465.1 Oxalobacter sp.
CAGAAAGAAAAAGAAGGCGCAGATCGCATCGAGAATCTGGAACAACTGGTCAATGGCGCTGTTGCCTTTCTCAGTGATGAGGGTATCCCGCAGGATATGCCGGCGCTTTTTGCGTCACAGGGTTTTCAGGAAGCGGTATCGCTTCCGTCAGAGTCCAGTATTGACGTACTTGAGGCAGAGCAGGTAATGGAAATGACACCGCTGGCGGCTTTCCTGACACATGCGTCACTCCAGGCCGGGGATAATCAGGCGCAGGATGGTCAGGATGCCTTGCAGTTGATGACCGTGCATTCTGCCAAAGGGCTGGAGTTTGATGCGGTTTTCATCACTGGGCTCGAAGAAGGGCTTTTCCCACATGAAAACAGTGTGCAGGCAACGGACGGGCTGGAAGAAGAGCGGCGCCTTATGTATGTCGCCATCACCCGGGCAAGAAAACGCCTTTACCTGAGCTATGCCCAGACGCGCATGCTGCACGGGCAGACGCGATACAACATCCAGTCCCGTTTCATGGATGAGTTGCCGGAAGGTGTCCTGAAGTGGATCACCCCCAAAAAACAGGCTTACTGGTTTGGCCATACGGCATCAGGATCAGGGTATGCATCAACCGGGTCTGCGCCTGAACCCCTGGCAATGGCTGTCAGTGGCAGAGACACCTCATGGCGCATTGGTGAAACCGTTTTTCATAAAAAATTCGGTGAAGGCGTTATCGTTGGCCTGGAGGGAAGCGGTGCCCATGTGCGCGCCAATATCAATTTCGGCCGTGAAGGCATGAAACTGCTGGACCTGAGTGTGGCCAAACTGGAAAGACTGCGCTGATCCGGGCGGCTTATCCGAAAAGCTCTTCCTGGGTAACTGTTGCGGCGCCCAGCTTGCCGACAACAATCCCTGCGGCCCGGTTTGCCGTCGCCACGGCATCAGCGATAGTCATCCCTGCTCCCATCATGGCTGCCAGGGTGGCAATGACGGTATCTCCTGCACCGGAAACATCAAACACTTCACGGGCAATTGCCGGAACATGCACGATCTGGTCTTTTCCATACAGTGACATGCCCTCTTCCGAGCGGGTCAAGAGCAGGTAATCCAGTCTCAGTTCCTGACGAAGCTGCTGAGCTTTTTCTGTCAGTTGCGCTTCGCTTGTCCACGAGCCGACAATCTGGCGGAGTTCCCCCTTGTTGGGCGTTAACACGGATGCACCGGCATACCGGGTGAAATCTTCCCCTTTGGGGTCAACCAGAACGGTTTTTCCGGCATCCCGGGCTTCCTTAATCATGTCGGCCACATTGATCATGGCCCCTTTTGCGTAGTCAGACAGGATAACAATGTCATGCCTGGATAAGAGTGCGCGGTACTGGGAAATTTTGCTGTTGATGACATCGGTTGCCGGAGGCTTTTCAAAGTCCACGCGAAGCAGTTGCTGCTGGCGGCCGATGATGCGAAGTTTGATGATGGTAGAAACGGTTTTGTCACGATGCAGGCAGGGATCGATCCCGGTTTCTTCCAGCAGTTTGCTGATAAGACTGCTGGCTTCATCCTCACCGGTTATGCCCAAAAGGGTGGATTGCACCCCGAGTGTTGCGGTGTTCCTGGCGACATTGGCAGCGCCTCCCAGGCGCACTTCCTCGCGCTCAACCCGTACCACAGGTACCGGCGCCTCCGGGGAAATGCGATTGACGTCACCAAACCAGTAACGGTCAAGCATGACATCACCTGCGACGAGTATACGGATTTTGCTGAGATCGGGTTTCATGTGTGGATCAGGCAGACAGGTTAAGTTCTTCGGTTCTTCTTGGGGGATAGGTTTCCCAGAGGTGACAGCCCGGGCATTGCCAGTAAAACTGCCTTGCCTGGAATCCGCAGTGATCACACTGGTAACGGGCGAGCTTTGAGGCATAGCCATGCACCAGGTTTTTCACCATGGAGAGATCCTGCCGCGCTTCCGGCGAGGCAATCATCATGCGGGCTTCCAGGAGCTTATCCAGGCCGAGCAGTGTCGGGGTACGCTTCAGTTCATCCAGCACCAGGGTATTGGCTGCTTCAACATTTTCGTACTTGATCAATGCCTGGAATACGACTTCCAGCAGATCAATGGAAGAGGCTTCGGCAAGATAGGATTTCAACAGTGAGATCCCTTCTTTTGAGCGCTCCGTTTTCAGGTAGGCGTCCATCAGCCGTTGTGCAACCAGCACAATATGCGGCATGCTCTGTTTTTCGATCCGGCGCCAGGTGGCAATGGCATCATCAACCCGTCTCTGCGCTATCAGCGCATCGCCCAGCAAAATGGTGGCCCGGACATTCAGGCGATCCACTTTCAGGGCACGCTCCAAAAGCGGCATGGCTTTTTCAGGATGGGTGTTGATCAACTGGTCCTGTGCCATTTCGCAATAAAACTGGGCAATTTCCTTTTGCCTGCTACCGGCACCGGAATCCTGCAATGCTTCAGCAGCATGGATGGCCTGTTCCCATTCTTTCTCACGCTGGAAAATCTCGAGAAGGGCACGACGCGCAGTAGTGTTGTACTGGGTTTCGGTCAGGTTTTTGAAGACATCTTCCGCGCGATCCAGAAGACCGGCTTTGAGGAAATCCTGCCCCAGCTCATACCGAGCCTGTATCTGCTGCTCTTGGGGCAGATCAGGGCGTAAAAGCAGGTTCTGGTGCATGCGGATGGCTCTTTCTGTTTCGCCGCGGCGGCGAAACAGATTACCCAGTGCAAAGTGCAGGTCTGCTGTTTCCGGATCAAGCTTGACGATCTCAATAAAGGCATCAATGGCCTTGTCCGGCTGTTCATTGAGCAGAAAATTGAGGCCCTTGAAATAGCCTCGCGGCAGGCTCCGGGATTCAGACAACAGCTGCTTGATATCGACACGTGCCGCAATCCATCCCAGTCCGAAAAAAACCGGAATACAGAGAAGCCACCAGATTTCAAATTCCATGCTGTCCTGACAGGTAAAGGTAAAAAATACAGTTCAGACTGTATTCGGGTTATTGTTAACCGTATCTGCTGAAGGCGGGTTTGCCACGTCCTGTTTCTGAGAGGTACTTTCCTTTTCCAGCGCCTCAATGAGCTTTCTCTTGCGGGACAGCTCACGCTTGCTGCGGAATATCATGGGCGTCATGCCCAGGATACTCAGGATACTGCCCGCAGCAAAGAAACCCAGCAGCATCAGAACAAACGGTCCGCGTATTTCATATCCGAAGAAAAAATACAGGGAAGCTTCCTGGGTGTTCTTGACGGCCAGGCCGAAAAAAAGAATGAACAGAATGATGGCAACGATTCGGGATACCAGTTTCATGATGGTTTTTCCATGGTTATTATTGTTTTTAACTGATTTTTTCGTGCCGGTATTGGATGCATTTCAAATAATCCGATAAAACATTAACGAAAGTATCCCGCCTGCTTCAGGGTGAAATCGGCGTCGTAAGAGAGATTGTACTAAAAAAGGGCATCTTCCGATGCCCTTTGTTTTTCTGCTTGCAGGTCAGTCTGCTTTCGTTGTCTTGAGTGCTATGATATCGACCCGTTCACGCAACTCTTTTCCGGCCTTGAAGTGGGGGACCCGTTTTTCCTGGACCATCACTTTTTCTCCGGAACGCGGATTGCGTCCGACGCGCGGGGGGCGAACATTGACGCCAAAACTGCCAAAGCCACGAATTTCAATACGTTGACCGTCTGCCAGTGCGGTTGTCAGTGCGTCAAGTATGGTTTTTACAGTGAGTTCGGCATCCTTGACCAACAGCTGTGGAAAGCTGTTGGCCAGAGATGAAATCAGTTCAGACTTGGTCATATTGCATTTCCGATCAGATTATTCTTTGTTGTCGAATTTTGCCTTGAGCAGTGCGCCCAGGCTGGTCATGCCGGAGGCCGCGCTGGAATCACTCTGCATTTTCTGCATGGCTTCCTGTGTATCCTGCTGGTCTTTTGCCTTGATGGACAGCTGGATTGCACGTGACTTGCGATCAACATTGATAATCATGACTTCAACCGTATCGCCGACTTTCAGATGGGTAGAGGCATCTTCCACGCGGTCACGTGAAATTTCAGATGCACGCAGATAGCCTTCCACATCGTCTGTCAGTTGAATGACGGCGCCTTTCGGCTCAACAGACTTGACGGTACCGGTAACGATGGAACCCTTGTCATTCATGGCAATGTAGTTGTTGACCGGGTCGCCTTCCAGTTGCTTGACGCCTAAAGAGACACGCTCACGATCGACATCGATGGCGAGAACGACGGTTTCGAGCTCATCACCTTTCTTGTACTGGTGAACAGCGGTTTCGCCCGGTTCTGACCAGGAAAGATCGGACAGATGAACCAGGCCGTCGATGTTGCCCGGCAGGCCAATGAACACACCAAAATCGGTAATGGATTTGATGGCGCCGCTGACCTTGTCGCCTTTTTTGTGGGTCAGCGCAAAGTCTTCCCATGGGTTTGCCTTGGTCTGCTTCATGCCGAGGCTGATACGGCGACGCTCTTCGTCGATTTCCAGCACCATGACTTCCACTTCGTCGCCCAGTTTGACCACTTTGTTTGGCGCAACGTTTTTGTTCGTCCAGTCCATTTCGGAAACGTGTACGAGGCCTTCAATACCCTGCTCGACTTCAACGAAAGCACCGTAGTCAGTCAGGTTGGTCACCTTGCCGAAGAGACGGGTGCCTTGCGGATAACGGCGGGAAAGGCCGGCCCAGGGATCGTCACCCAATTGCTTGACGCCCAGGGAGACGCGATTTTTTTCCTGATCGTATTTCAGGACCTTGGCGGTGATTTCCTGGCCAACCGTCAGCATTTCGGACGGATGGCGGACGCGGCGCCATGCCAGATCGGTGATGTGCAGCAGCCCATCAATACCACCCAGATCGATAAATGCACCGTAATCGGTAATGTTCTTGACCACACCATTGACAACGGTACCCTCTTTCAGGGTTTCCATCAGTTTCTGGCGTTCTTCACCCATGGAGGCCTCAACAACGGCACGACGGGAAAGGACCACGTTGTTGCGTTTGCGATCAAGTTTGATAACCTTGAATTCCAGTGTCTTGCCTTCGTACGGTGACGTATCTTTTACCGGACGGGTATCAACCAGTGAACCGGGCAGGAAGGCGCGGATGCCATTGGTCAGGACGGTCAGACCGCCTTTGACTTTGCCGTTTACCGTGCCGGTGACGATTTCACCGGATTCCATGGCTTTTTCAAGCGCGAGCCATGAGGCCAGGCGTTTGGCCTTGTCGCGCGACAGGATGGTGTCGCCGTAGCCGTTTTCCAGTGATTCAATGGCGACAGAAACATAGTCGCCTACCTTGACTTCCAGTTCGCCGATGTCGTTTTTGAATTCCTCAATGGGGATAAAGGATTCGGATTTCAGGCCCGCATTGACGACAACAAAATTGTGGTCAAAACGCATGACTTCGGCAGAGATAACTTCGCCGGAACGCATGTCATGACGTGCAAGGGATTCTTCAAAAAGAGCTGCAAAACTTTCCTGTCCGGGAGCTTGGGTTGATACAGTTGACATAGATTAGAATTTAAAAAGGAATAAGCCGGTGTTTTCCATTCATTGTGAAAAATCAACCGGGTCAGGTTAATAAAACCGGTGCCTGTGATGCACCGGTACGACATAAATACTGCTGATTAATGCTTTTTCGCCGCGTACCATTCCAGTATCTGACTGACAGCCTCTTCAATCCCGAGATGGGTGGTGTCAAGGAGCTTTGCGTCAGCAGCAGGCGCCAGTGGCGCGATGCTTCTGAAGGTGTCACGCTGGTCCCTCTCGTGAAGGTCCTGGCGAAGATCGGAAATTTTAGCAGGAAATCCTTTTTCTATCAACTGCTTATAACGTCTTTGCGCGCGAGCCTCCACACTGGCCGTCAAAAAGACCTTGAGTTCGGCGTCAGAAAAGATCACGGTTCCCATGTCACGGCCAGCTGCAGCGAGGCCTGGCGGGCGTTTGAAGCCTGTCTGTAATGAAAAAAGGGTGGCTCTGGCAGCAGGCAGGGCGCCAACGCGGGAAGCCATATTGCCGACATTTTCAGCGCGAATGGTGTCGGTTACATCGTCATCGGCAAGAAATATCCGGCCATTCTCAAAATGGCAGGGCAGGGTTTTGGCCAGTTTCGCGACAGCCGCTTCGTCTTCAATGGACGTGCCGGAGCGCAGCACAGAAAGGGCGACCAGACGGTACAGTGCGCCGGAATCCAGGTAATGAAATCCCAGCCTCTCTGCCACAATCTGGGCAACCGTGCCTTTGCCGGAAGCCGTAGGACCGTCTATGGTAATGACAAAAGCAGTGGTTGATTGTGAAGGAAGTATACTCATCAGCAGGTCGGGTGCGTACGGGTCAGAATTTGCCCTTGCCGGTTAATAATTTATTGGCAATGAACAAAAATCACCAAAAGGATGTAAAATCAGTACGCTAAATCAGTTTATTAATTTCAAGTCACAGGATGGTACACAACACAGGTTATCTGTGCAATAGTGTTACATGGTTTTTATCCTGTTACTGAATTTCCATAGTACCGCCAGACATGACTTCCGATTTTGAATCGCTTGCTGAAAAAATAAACCAGTTGGCCGAGCTGACAGTGGCTTTGCGCCGCGAAAATGCGGAATTACGCATCCGCAATGCCGAGCTGACAGGCGAGCAAGGCATCGTGAATCAGCGTCTTGCCCAGGCCAGAGAGCGGATTGCGGGACTGATCAGCACCCTGCCAATGGCCGTGATGGAAGAAGAGGAGGCTGGTGAATGATCCACGTTGACGTCACCATTATGGGCCAGTCATACCGGCTGGCATGCCAGGAAGGCGAAGAGCGTCCCTTGCGCGAAGCCGTTGCCTATCTGGACGACAAGATGTGTGCGATCCGTGATGCCGGAAAGGTTCGCGGCAATGACCGGATTGCCATGATGGCTTCTATTTCGATTGCAGCCGAACTGCTGTCGGTAAAGGCGCCAAGAGGGCCCCTCTCAGATTTCACGCTGTCTGAAGTCAGACAGAAAATTGCGCTTATGCATGAGGCGCTGGACAAGGCGCTGGCGCCCCAGGAAGATCTCTTCTGAGGAAACGCTGATATTAGGGTCAGGCTTCATTAAATTGCCTGCTGCAAAGCCGTTGTGTCCCAAATGGCGGCGTTGCATCGAAAAATGGGAACTTGACGTAGGGTTGCTACGCCTGCGTCCCCATTTCCCGCTGCGCCTTGCCCTTTGAAACAAAACGGCTTTTCGCAAACGGAAAATTAATGAGGCCTGACCCTGAGACTTTGTGAGCGAATTGCTGCGTTACGCGGTGCTCGCCACCTTCGCCTGTCTTAAGATATGCCCTGGTTGCTGCGCTCCGTTTGCCTTGCACTTCATCTCCCAAAATCAGTTAATCAGCGTTTCCTTAAAACAGCGCAATATTCCATCAAAAAACAGGTTGACACACACAGAGAATCAGGTAGACTGAAGATTCCCTGCGGTGTTTGCGATTGTCATTAGTCTTTGAACCATTCATCAGCATCGGTTGCGGAACTTGTTCGATGGGCGTGCGCGTCGCTAGTTCGATGAACCCGAAATCGGCTTACCGTGACCACCTTGAACCTCAGGTTCAAGATGCGGACATAGCGGCACAGGCGGGGAAAAGTTTGAAACGGCTGGATGTTATCATGCAGCCGTTTTTTTGTTTGCCTGATGCAGCTCAGTAGCCGCGCTTTCTGTCCACTATCCCGCTTGTTATTCCGTTTTGTTCCAATGCCCGCAGCTTTTGCGTCACCTGGGCAATGGTTTCATCACGAAGCGTCTTTGCGGCAATATGGGGTGTGATGGTGATTCGCCCGTCCTGCCAGAAAGGATGGGATGGCGGCAGCGGTTCGGTAGCCGTAACGTCCAGTGTGGCCGCGCGGATTTGCCCGGAATCCAACGCATCCATCAGGTCGGATTCGATGAGATGGGCGCCGCGCCCGGCGTTGATGAGAAATGCGCCCGGTTTCAGGCGCGAAAAG
>JAAZED010000340.1 GCA_012512465.1 Oxalobacter sp.
ACATGATGCTGCACTGGGTGACCTGCCGCACCTTTTTCCGCTCACATCTGATTGCGATTGCGATGCTTTTCGTACTCATTCCTTTTTCGTTTATGCTCGATAACCTGTTGACGAATGTCTGCGTGCTGATTGTCCTGTTTGGCGTTGCAGTTTATGAGGCTTTTTCTGCAAAAAAACCGTCGCTGGCGCATGAAGAAGCATCGTCACAGGAGTAGGGCCGCCCGGCGGGTTCTTTTCATAGAAGGTATTGGCAAACAGAAGCAGAAATAAAAGCGGAAAACCAGTTTCAGCTTCCCTTTTCCGTACCTTTTGCCGTTATGGCATAGCGATAGGCATTTTTACCATTGTTTTTAACCGCATACATCGCATCATCCGCGGCATGCAAAAGCGCAGACTCATCCTCTCCGTGCTCGGGATAAACGGCGATACCGACACTGGCGCCCACCTGGCAGCGTGCGCCTTGCACATCCATTGGCCTGGAAAGGCTGTCTACGATTTTTCCGGCAATACCGGCGGCATCTTCAGGCTGGCTGATATGGGTAAGAACAACAACAAACTCGTCGCCGCCAATCCGTCCAACAATATCCGACTCACGGACACAATTGACAAGACGCTCAGACACAATACGCAACACCATATCACCCGCCGCATGGCCATGCGTGTCATTGACATCCTTGAACCCGTCCAGATCAATAAAAAGCAGGGCGGCATGATAGCCGCCCTGCTGTGCGTATTCCAGCGTATGACGCAGGCTTTCTGTTGTTGAACGCAGGTTGAACAGCTGGGTCAATGGATCGTAACTGGCTAAAATTTCGGCATGGCGCAAACGGAACCCGGTGAACATGACAGCAAGGTAAACACTGACCATCTGGACGGTTTCCACATCACTTTCGCCCAGACGCGGCAGATACGGGCGCTCCTCTACCAGTCGCCCTGTCACTAGAAGCGCCACCACATTGTCATGCAACATCACCGGTGATGAAATCAGATAGGGTAATGCCAGTGCTTTACGTACAGACGCAAGCCGCTCATCCGGATCGGCACCCGTCACAAGGACAGGGTGCGTGGGATCAAGCATCTCGGGATCAATCTCGATACGGCATTCTAAAATCACCTTCTGCTCGTGAGGCGGATACCCCTGCAATACCACGGCACTGAAACCGCCATCCGGGTCAGGCGCCAAAACCGCAGTACGTTGCATACTCAATGCGGCATTAATCCGGCGGCTGACCGAGACAAAGACACTTTCATAATCGGTTTCCCGTCCCAGGGAAACGGCCAGATCCGCCATCAGGCGAAACCCCCGGCGTTTTTGTTCGAGCTCATGGCGGATGGCAATAGCCTGCGTATCAGCCAGGAGCAGGCGGCCAGCGGTCTGCTCGCTGTTCTTTCGCAGATACGCCACTTCCCTGCGAAGCGCTTCAAGCTCCTGATCTCTCAAATCGTAGTCATTCTGCGTCTTCATTGCGGCACACTAAACAGACAAAACACCCCTGTCCAGTCAAGCGCCCGTGAACGCCCCATGACTGAACCGATTTCCACCCCCGTATAAAGTCCCAGCAAGGGAACCCTTCCCGCAACAATTTCCTGCACCCTGACGGCATCTTCCTGATCAAGCCCGGCGTAAGCTGCTGCCCTGCCGGCACAATCAATATAAAACGCAAAAACAGGGCGACGGCCTCCAAGCCCTTTGAAAAGTCCCTCGATTTGGGGCTTCATATAATCCAGATTGAGGCTGCGATGCATGATCTGAAATTCCGTGCCTTCCACCATATCTGATTCAAACATGACCAGCCCCTTTCGCTCCTTATCGAGAGCCAGGCACAAGCGATTGACATAATTGTACTCGTTGAATTCAACCCATTTATCCCCTTTGTTGATCCCTAAAATGAGGAAAAACGGATAGCTTTCCGGCAGGATTGACGCCCCAAGCAGCCTGTCGAGAAAAGTCAGCGCAGGCTCACCATTAATTTCCAGAATAGTCTGCTGCTCGGACTTTGTTACCGTGTAATACCCTGTGATGGGACGACACCCGTGAATGATGACACTATCCACCTGCACGCCATCACCAAATGCCAGTGCCAGTGCATGGCGCTCAGCCATTTTCTCTCCCGTCCATTGCCATGAAGGGGAATTGGTAAAATCCCCCATCAATCCGGCGCCTGAAAGGACCGGGAAAAAGCCCAGGCTTTCCTCCATACCCTCAATCAGCGGGGAAGCCTGTACCAGGCGCAAATCACCACGGGTACGATCAAAGCTGTCGTAAAACATCACGACATGAGAGGTCTGCCCGATAC
>JAAZED010000341.1 GCA_012512465.1 Oxalobacter sp.
CGCTGGCGGTGCTTACGCTGTTGTGGCTGGTGTTGCCGTACCTGGTGCTGTCGGGCAATCCTGGGGCCTTGAAACTCTTGCTGTTTTCGATGCGCATGGGGATGGTCTGGTTTACGTCGATGTTTTTGATCCTGGCGATCAAGGATGGTACAGGGCAGATCATGAGTAACAGCCTGCCAGCTGTGGCGCTGGGTTTTCTGGGGGGCATGTACTGGTGCTTTCTGCTGACGGCAAACCGCCTGGCCTCTGACGAGGCGGGGGAGTGGCCGGCGCTTTTTCCAGGCTGGGGAAAATGTTACTGGACGGGGCTGCTGCTGTCTGCCTGTCTTGTGTTTTTGTGGGTGCTGACGGGTTTTACGAATGATGGAGGCGGACAGTATGGCGCAGCCGCGTACAACCTGTCTTTTCCATTTTATGATGTGGCGGCTTTTCTTGAGCCTTTTTCTTTTTCAAACGGGCCGCTTCTGCTTTTACATGCTATTCCCTGGCAGGAGATGATTTTTCCCGGATCGAGCACAGGTGAGGGAAGTCTGCTTCATATGCTTTCGCTGATGCACTGGCTGGGGCTTGCTTGCTTGGCCATAGCGTTTTTTGGTGCGTTTGGTGCCTTGTTTTCGGGGATATTCCCGCGTGTTGCCATTATTTATGGGGTTTTGGCAGCAGGGATATCGGCAGCGGTGGCTTTCCAGGTAGTGTCGGTCTGGCAGGAGTTTGCCTTGCGTCCCTGGGAGCCGGATCATTGCCTGCATCCGCCGGATGCGTTGTATGGCTGGGGCTGTGCCAGCCGGTCGCTGGGCGGGTTGGATAATTTCATGCTGATGCGGCAGCATATCCCGGCGCTTGTCTGCTGTGTACTCGCGCTGGCGCTGGCGGCGGCCTTTTTGGTGTTGCTCATGAAAAACCGCATCCGCCGGTAGCTGTTAGGCTCAGCCCTCATTAATTGGTCTGCTGCAAAGCAGCTTTCCCGCCTGCCTTCGTTAACGGCTCAAAATTGACCTTGCCGACGATCCAATACGCCTTCGTCCAATTTTCCCCTTGCGCCTTGGCAGACAGGAAAAATTCGCTTTTCGTCCACGACAAATTAATGAGGGCTGAGCCTGGATGAAAGGCGGGAGGTTATGCCGATTTTGACATGACGCGGTTTAAGAGTGCCTGGGTTTTAACAAGGGCGAGATCAGCCTGCGCTTCGGTATAGACAGGCTCTCCCCGGTAATACACCTCGGGCAGGCAGCCGGCGTGGATCATCTCGATGGAGAGATGGTCAATGATTTCTTTTTTATGTGCCCGTAAAACAGGCAGGATTTCTTCAATGATATCTGCTGTGCCGCGTACCTTGACGGTGCCGTTTCCCAGGCAGAATTCAATACCGTGCTCGCGGCAGTAAGCAATCAATCTGGCAATGTTCATATCGGATCCTGATAGTGACAGGGAAATCCAGTGTAGTCATAGGAAATAATTCGCTTATGGAAATATCTCAAGCATTTGTGTATTATCGAAAAGCAGGCATGACAAAAGCCTGATAAACAGCAAACCCTGCGACTGTTTCACTGTAAATGGGCAAGACCTTTTTCCGCAACAGCCGCAAACGCGCATGGATGCGCTGTGAAATAAAGTGGCAAAAAATGAACAACTCAGTATTCACCTCCTCCTCCCCTGATCGGGCAGGAACACGGACGGCTCCCTCCTTTGTACGCCGTATTTTCCTCAAACTTTTTTTGCGCTGGCATGCCTTGGCATGGGGGGCACACTTTTCGCGCAGGATTTTGCAGAAGGATTGACGTTTTATCACGAGAAAAAGTATGACAAGGCGCTGCTCGCTTTTGAAAAGGCGGCAAAGGAAGGCAATATGGTTGCCCAGTACAATCTGGGCGTGATGTACTACAAGGGCTTTGGTGTGGAGGAAAATACGGCCAAAGCCTACAACTGGTACTGCAAGGCGGCTGAGCAGGAGTTGCCGCAGGCTGAATTTAATCTTGGTATTATGTATGTGCGCGGGCATGGCGTGAAAATGAGTGACCAGCAGGCGTTTTCGTGGTTTGAAAAGTCTGCCGAGCACGGCCTTGCGGATGCGCAGTATGCCCTGGGCATGATGTACCTGAGTGGCACGGGTGTGAGGCCAAACAGCCATCTGGCCGAGCAGTGATTTGACAAGGCGGCCGGGCAGGGACATAAACTTGCCCAGAATCGATTGAAGAAACTTCGTAAAAACCGGTAATGCATAAAAAACGTTCTTTTTTTTCCTTTGTTTGCGCCCTTTCGGGGGCGCTTTTCTTGTCCGCTACCATCGGCTTGGTAACGCCATCGCATGCGGATACGGATGCCAGGGTCTACCTGGATGAAGGCTACCGGCTGTACCAGAAGCGGCAGTACAAGGAGGCGCTTCCCTTGATACAGAAGGCGGCTGAAGGGGGCAATCCGATGGCGCAGACGCTGATGGGGATGATGTACGAGGAAGGCCGCGGGGTGCCGCTCAATATGCATGAAGCCATCAAGTGGTATCGCCTGGGCGCACAGGGTGGCTCGACAACGGCGCAGACGGTGATGGGGCTTTTGTACCATGACGGGCGTGTGGTGAAAAAGGACCATGTCGAGGCGGTAAAGTGGCTTATGCTGGCGGCCAACAAGGGCCATGTGATGGCGCAGAGCATGCTGGCAGACAGCTACCGCAAGGGCGATGGGGTCAAGCGTGATGATGTTGAGGCCGCCAAATGGTATCGGAAGGCGGCCGAGCAGGGGGATCCGGCCTCGCAGTATAACATGGGCTATATGTACTACACCGGGGCTGGTGTCAAAAAGAGCGATGCGGAAGCGGTGCGCTGGCTGTCCTTGGCCGAAGCCAAAGGCGATATCCGTGCGAGGGCCCTTTTGGGGGTGATGCTGGTGCAGGGGCGTGGTATCAAGCGAAACCCCAAGCAGGGGATGGAGATGATCCAGAGCGCTGCGCACAGCGGCTCACCGGAGGCGCAATATCTTCTGGGATATGCGTATGAGACGGGCTCTATCGTGAAGAAGGATATTCCTGAAGCGGTGAGATGGTACCAACTGGCTGCCGAGCAGGGGTCGACGGATGCGAAGAAGCAGTTGCAGAAGTTGTATGAGCGGGGGGAATATTGAGGGGGGGCCCCGAAATGATGAGCACTTTGAAAAAGAGCCGATAATAAGGCAGGAGGAGTGTCATGCAAACAAGACGCAAATACACATCGGAGTACAAAGATGAAGCGGTTCAACTGGTTATAAGCAGCGGTCAGTCGATTCGGCAGGTTGCTGGCAATCTGGGAATCCGCGTGATGAAAAATTGGCGCGATTGCGAAAAGAGCTTGCCCAGGTCAAAAAGGAGCGTGATTTTTTAAAGGACGCGGCAGTCTTCTTCGCGAAAGAATCGAAGTGAAAGACAAGACGATAGAACACTGCCGCCGTCACTATCCCATCCGGCTGATGTGCCGTTGCCTGAATATTTCGCCAGGCGGTTACTATGCGTGGAAATTGCGAGTATCCAGTGCACGCCGGCAGGACAACCAGAGGCTTGGCAAACACATATCAGCAAAGCGATGGGGTCATGGGAAGTCCGCGTATCTGGAAAGCCTCGCGCCACCAGCGATGAATATCAGCATTTTTTAAAGCAACACAATCTCATTTGCAGCATGAGCGCCGTTGGCAGTTGGGCAGACAATGCCGCAGCGGAGCGCTTCTTTGGCCTGCTGAAACGGGAACGGGTTAACAGGCGTGTTTACAGATCTTGCGCGCAGGCCAGATCGGATATCTTCGACTACA